>JAFIET010000010.1 GCA_020832405.1 Balneolales bacterium | reverse complement strand
CACCTGAGCCTGCACTACTTCCACTGCGAAGCCGCCGAAGCCGGCCGCACCCTGATTTACCATGACGACGGCCTCACGCGCGATGCCCACAACCGGGGCATGTACGAGAAGCTGCACGTCAGCCGCACGCAGAATGAAGGCCGCATCAGCCTGCGCTTCGAAACCGAAACCGGCGCCAACGCCGGGGATCTTGAAGGCTTCAGCGACCTCAGCCTGCTGCTGCGCAACTTCAGCACGGCCCCGTCTGCCGTTACCCTCGACGGGCAGCCCCTGCGCTTCAGCTACGATGCCGGCACCCGCACCGTAAGCCTCGACCGCTTCACCCTCACCGGCAGCAGCCACACCCTCGAAATCCGGAAGTAGGGCACGGGGCACATCACCCGAAATCAAAAAAAAAGAAAAGGCGAATCCCGGTTGTTGGGGTTCGCCTTTTTTTGTGCGAAAAGAATGATACATTTACGACTTAATGAATCAGAAAACCGGGATTTAGTATGAAAATTGTAATGAGGAATTTTGATCCCTGGTAAACATCCCGTGTGCAACCTGTTTGAGTGCAAACTGACGAATACGGGCGGTAAAGACAAAGGCTATAATCGCAGGTATCACAAAAATGAGCCACCCGCCGGAATTCAGCACACATACTGCTCTGCAGACATCAGCAGTTTCCTCTACTACTTCTGAAAGCCTCGGATCTGATATATTTTTTATGGTCTCAAACTCTGCATCAATGCGGTTCCTGAATTTTGCATTACGTTCATACTCACGGTGGAAAGCCCATAAGCTTGAAAGCTGAAGCTGATTTAAATGAGAAACGTGGTAATTGATGAGGCCGTGAACGAGCTCAAATTCATGCTCATTTAATGAGCCCGAAATACGAAGATTTCGCACCTTGTCTCTTAATGAGAACAATCTGTTACGCTGTAGCTGCCTGTAAGCAGGCATAATAATTCCTGACCATATAAAATGGAAAACCGCGAGCAATACCAGCGTGATCATTAATAAAGTAAACAGGTAGCTCATCATTATTCCTCGCTTGAATTAAACTTGTTTTGGTTCAGCAGCTCCTGCAGGTACGTTTTCTCTGAAGCTATTCTGCGATACTCTTCGGCATGAGCTTTTCTGACATATTTGGCATGAAAATACCATCCGGCAATGGTTCCAAACCATAAAATATAAGCCAACAATTCAAATTTTACCAGATGCCCTGCCAACCTGCGCAGGAGCGTTGATAAGTCGTGTGCCGGCAACGATAGCACGATCACAAATGATAAAAGGAACAAACAAAAGAACGGAAATTGTCCGGTATTCATGGATTTGATACCCAGATCCCGTACAGCTTGCGCCCAGGTTACACGCTTGTCAATACTGTATTTTGGATTTTTTGCCATCACTTCGTGGTTTCGTCTGTTGCTGTTTTTTACCACGAATAGAGGGCTTTATTCTGCATTCCTTACAGCGGGGTCTAATTATTAGCCCAATTTATTTAGAAATTTTTTGGCCCCAATATTTTTCCCTTCAATTCTACCCAAATGGCTCCCCTGAAAGGAAGCCCCCTTGTGGCGCACCAAGCATTAAGGGCCCGGGGCACATCACCCGAAATCAAAAAAAGGCGAATCCCGTTAGTGCGGGGTTCGCCTTTAGTTTTGAAGCGGCTTTTCAGAGCCTCAATACGGCATCAGCTGCTGCATCAGAACGATAGCGTGATGGTGTTGGAGCAGTTGCTTGTGCCGGCTTCACAGATGCGGTAGGTGAGGGTGCCTCCGCCGCGGAAGTTGGTCCGGTCCACATAGCTACCCGTGTTGGAAGTTGTGGTGAGGACGGAACCTTCCCGCTCGATGGTGACCTGCGAAGAGGTTGCGCCGCTCCAGCTGAGGGTTGAAACCCAGCGGCCGGAAACTTTGGAAGACTGACCTGTGAGGGTAATGTCGGTTGTGGGATCATCGCCGTCGCCCGGGTCGCCGGGTTCATCGGGGTCTTCAGGTTCGGTAGGGTCTTCGGGCTCATCGCCGCCGTTGCCGGGATCCTGCTCGTTGAGGCCGCGGGTTGCGCTTGTGCTGTTGCCGGCCGTATCAGTTACGGTGAGGCGTACGCCGTTTGCGCTGCCGCGGGTACGGACTTCCGTTGAGCCGGATGCGCTGTTGCCGCTTACGGAAACCGTGCGGGTGTCAACTACGGAGGTGCCGTTGAGGAGCTCAACGCGGACCTGAGACAGGTTGCCGTCAGCATCTGTTACGGTCCAGGTTGCGGTGCTGCGGGTCCACGGGCCACCGGAGGTATTCGCTGTCGAAAAGCTTTGGATTGCCGGAGGATTATCGCCAGGCTCAGGTTCTGGTTCTGGTTCCGGCTCGGGTTCGGGTTCGGGTTCCGGATCCGGACCGTCATCACCGCCGCCTGACTCACCAAAGAGCGTGTACAGCATGTGGTTGTTTGCGGAGAGGCTGTTGGTGACCTTGTTCAGGGTCGCGTTATCAGTGATGGCTGCAAAAACCTGCGCCGGACTTGCATTGTTGTTGGCCTGCAGGTACAACGCTGCGGCACCGGCAACATGCGGAGCCGCCATGGAGGTACCGCTGATGGTGCGGGTCGCAGTGTTGCTGCCCACCCAGGCCGAAGTAATGGCAGAACCCGGGGCAAAAATATCAACGCAGCTGCCGTAATTTGAGTAGGAAGCGCGGCTGTCGTTGCTTACCGTAGCACCTACCGTGAGGGCAGATGCTGCGCGGGCCGGGCTGAAGTTACAGGCGTTGGCATTGGAGTTACCGGCTGCAACCACATAGGTGATGCCGGCATTCACGGAGTTCTGCACCGCGGTATCGAGGGCGAGGCTTGCGCCGCCGCCGAGGCTCATGTTGGCTACAGATGGGCCGCTTGCGTTGGCCGTTACCCAGTCCACACCGGCAATTACGCCGCTCATGGTTCCGCTGCCGTTGCAGTCGAGCACGCGCACAGAAACGAGGGCTACGTCTTTGGCTACGCCCCACTGCGTGCCGCCAACGGTGCCGGCTACGTGTGTGCCATGTCCGTCGCAGTCGTTGCCGTTGCGACCGTCGCTGAAGGCATCAAAGCCGGGGACGGCGCGTCCGCCGAAATCCACATGGTTGTAGTTGATACCGGTATCGAGGATGTAAGCCGTAACACCCTGACCGGTCTGCTCCCAGGTGTAAGTGCCGTCGAGCGGCAGGTCGCGCTGATCTACGCGGTCGAGGCCCCAGGTTGCGTTGGTTTGTGTGCCGAAGGCGTACACGTAGCGGTCCTGCTCCACATGGCGCACATTGGGGTTACGCATCAGGGCTTCGCGGGCGCGGTCGGAGGCCTGCTCGGGCAACTCAAGGGTGAAGCCCCTAACGGCGCTTTCGAACACCCGGCCAACCTGTGCGTTCATCTGATTTGAAATCTGATTTGCAGCAAGAGATACTTCCCCTGCGTTTTCGTTGAGCAGCACAATGTAGCGGCCCGGTATGAGTTCATCGCGCTCATCCCCGGAAGGGATAGTATAAGTTGGGATCTGATCCTGTTGCCCGCGGTCGCTGTTGCTGCGCGAATCGGAGGTATCAGCCGAAGGCTGCACCGGTGCGTCGCACGCATAGAACACGAAGGCAAACAGCATCATTACAGCCCAAAGCGGTAACCCGTGTCTGTAGGTTTTGTTTTTCATACGCCAAATATGTTAAGTAGTAAGATTAGATGAGATAATAGCCCCGGCCGTTTTCGGGGGCAAAGCGATTATAGCACATTATTTCCTTACATAAAAACCTGTAAGTAAATTTACCCATTAGCCGGGCTTCGTCTTGCAGAGCGCCTGCCTTGTCCTCATTTTATGCATACAGAGGCCTTTTTTACGTACTTGGCACCCTCCTTCCCGACAAAGAATTAAGATTTTTTTATACTTGTTTCACCACCCCAAACATTCTTCTGACACGGCTTAGGTGTCTCCCCGGCAGCTTTGCTATGCCCAAAACGGGCCCGGACGGATGATGCCTTTTTGAAAACTGTATCCGGGCCGGAAGGCAATGCCGACGGGTTCGTCGGGATGCAGCCCAAATTCCGGTACGGGAATCCGGCTACTGTTTGAGGCGCTGCCTGTGAGCACATCCCCCGAAAAGCACAATACTCCCGACTGCGCTGATTTCAGCCTCTATCGGGGCTCTGCATCATGTTTTGCGATTACCCAGACCGCATGAACGATGCCCGGCACGAAGCCAAAGAGGGTAAACAAAATATTCAGCCAGAAAGAAAAACGGATACCGACCGTGAGAAACACGCCCAGCGGGGGCAGGATTATGGCAAAGATGAGGCGAAGGCAGCTCATGGGAATTCAGTCTTTTTAATATGAGGTGGCATTTTATCGGAATGGTATCGTACCGCTTCGGGGCTTACGATGTTGCAGCTGAATTACGGCAATTCTGCCTTTTTAAACAAATGACCGGCAAACATGCCAGAGAATGACGCCTCACTTACAGACACCATTTTGCAGTTTGCCCACAAAAGAGGGCTTACGGCCTCGTTCTGCCCCTCGGAGCCGGCCCGTGCTTTTTTCGGGGATGCGTGGTGGGCCCACATGCCCGAAGTGCGGAAAGCCGCCGCGAAGCTGGCTGATGAAGGACGGATTGAAGTGCTGCAGCGCGGGAAGCCTGTGGATATCCGCAGGGCAAAGGGTCCGGTACGGCTCCGGCTGCGGAGCTGAATCTTTACAGAAATAAAAAAAAGAACGCAACTTTGTTGCGAAAAAAAGGTGAAAGCTTTTCTGATAATCCGGTACCTTTATCAGATTAAGTTTTCCTTAAACCAAATTTCATCTCATGTACCAATTCCCATCCCTGAAACACCTGACGGCTGTTTTCAGCCTTCTCTTTGTGCTATCCTGCGCGGCCCCTCAGCAAACGGCTGAGCAGCCCGCCGCTCCTCAGCCGGTTACAGAACCGGCACCAGTTTCCCTGCTTCCGGTTTTCGAGCCGCTACCTTCGAGCATTCTCGACAACGGCCGCATGTGGACCTTCGAGCATGCACCGGTCGAATACTTTGCCGAAACCTACAACTTCGACCCCGACGACGCCTGGTTTGAGCGCGCCCGCCTCGGTGCGGTCCGCCTGCCCGGGTGCTCCGGTTCCTTCATCTCGCCTAACGGCCTCGTAATGACCAACCATCACTGTGTGCGCGATCAGATTACGCAAATCGGCCGGGAAGGCGAGCGCACCCTCGACGACGGCTTCTACGCCGTAACCCTCTCCGACGAGCGCATGATTGAGGGCTACTACCTCGATCAGCTGGTCGATATCCGCGACCTCACCGATCTGATTCTGGATGAAGTTGACTCCGCCCCCATCGAACAGCAGGCGCAGGTCCGCTCGCAGGTGATTCAGCGGGTGCAGGCCGAGCTCAGTGCTGAATTTGACGAAAGCGACAACATCGTGGTTCAGGTGGTTTCGCTGTTCAACGGCGGCCGCTACTCGGCCTACTTTTTCCGCCGCTACAGCGATGTCAGGATGGTGATGGCGCCTGAGCTGCAGATCGGCTACTACGGCGGCGATACCGACAACTTCACCTACCCGCGCTACAATCTCGATATGTCGTTCATGCGGGTATATGAAGATGATGCCCCGCTCGAAACCCCCTTTTTCTTCCCCTTTGCCACACAGGGCGTGGAAAGCGGCGACGGTGTTTTTGTGATCGGCAACCCCGGCAGCACAACACGCCTCAACACCGTGGCACAGCTGACCTACGCCGGGCAGTTTCAGCTCGACATCATTCACAATTTCCTGTACCACACCCTGAACGGGCTTGATGCCATTTTTGCCCTCGATCCGGATACCGAAGAGGCGCAGCAGCTGCGTAATACCATTTTCGGTCTGCGCAACGCCGAGAAACTCTACGGCGGACAGGTACTCGCGCACCGCGACCCTTACCTGATGGGCCGCCGCACCGATAACGAAAACAACTTCATCGCAAGCCTGCGCGAAGACCCCGCCCTGGCGGAGGAATTCATCCCCATTATTGAGCGCATTGCCGAAATTCAGGAGCTGAAGGCTTCCCTCGCGCCCTATCCGTACCTCATGAGCATCGGCATGCAGCCAAATTCCGGGCTCAGCTCAGCCCTGCTGCAGCGCGCACTCGTGGCCTACCGCCTGAACCATCAGGAGCTCGACAGCGAAACCCGCAGCCGGGCCGTCGGCAGCATCGCCAATATCGGCGACAAAGAAGCCGAAGCCGAAGTCATCATGATCGAAAATCACCTGCACTACCTGGCAAGCCTGTTAGGGGAAGACTCCGAATACCTCGCCCGCATCCTCAATGGCCGCGACAAAGCAGCGTTTGCCCGCTACCTCGTTGAAAATTCCGCCCTTGCCACGCAGGAGCAGACCGCGGCCTTCGTGCAGACTGATTTCGACAGCTGGAGCGATCCGGCACTCGATTACTTCATGGCATTCGGCAGCACGCTGTTCGACAACACCATGGCCTTTCAGATGCTCGGTATGGAAGAAAATCAGCTCGAAACCCGTCTGGGTCGCGGCTGGTTCGCGGTGTACGGCACGAGCATCCCGCCTGATGCAACCTTCTCGCCCCGCATCGCAGACGGCGTAGTGGCCGGCTACGAATACAACGGCACCTTCGCACCGGCTTATACCACCTTTTACGGCCTGTACGACCGCCATCACTCGCACCGCAACGAGCCGGAGTGGGCGCTGCCCGAGCGCTGGGCTACGCCATCGGCAACGCTCGACCTCGCTACGCCCCTCAACTTTGTTTCCACCAATGATATCATCGGGGGCAACTCCGGTTCGCCGGTGGTTAACACCCGCCTCGAAGTTGTGGGTCTCGCTTTCGACGGCAACGTAGAAAGCATGGGCTCGAGCACCCTCATCCTCGACGACCGCAGCGCCCGCGCCGTTTCGGTGGATAGCCGCGGCATGCTCGAAGCCCTGCGTCACGTGTACCGCGCCGACCGCCTCGTCCGCGAAATCGAAGACGCGCGCAACCGCTAATCTTTGATTCACAATTCCTGAAAAACCAAAGCCCCGCTGCCATACCGGTTGCGGGGCTTTTTGTTTTAATGACCGCTGACCGCAGTTGTCCCCGTCAGGAATTACGGCAGAACGAAATTCTCAACATCACCAAACCTACCCCCGTGTCATTCCGAACGCTGCACATGTTACTGGGAACTTGCCGAAATCTTTGAGCCTACCCCGCCTCTTGGTGCCGCCGAAACATCATGTGAGGAATCTCCGAAGCCGGAGCACACCCCAGTTGCAATAAATAACCGCAGATTTTTTTTGGGAAAACTCCGTGAGCATCACTGTCTTTCGTGCTTGTGACAAATCCCAAATCAACGGCATATCCCGTGCTTTTTTGGTTGTATGCCAAAATTTTGATGTAATAACAGCACACGGATTTATCGGATCGGTCCGGAATTACCTGGTCTTTCGCCCGCGCCCCCGTGTCATTCCGAACGCTGCTTAATTTGCAGGGAATCTGCCGTAGCCTCTGAGCAAGTCCCGCCCGAATGGACTTTTCGGGGCGTTGAGAAAGTGCCGGGCAACGCAACCTATGGAGATCTCTCACATGATGCTTCGAATGGTTTCGCGGTTGGGCCGCTTTTTGTGGCTTCGGTTGGCTCATTGCCATACGCCGCTGTTCGAGATGACCTGTTGTTTTTTTTTGTTGGGTTTTCATGACTGTGCTCATCAATGCGGCGAATCTCCGAAGCGGATCAGGCCCCGGCAAAACGATCTCGCGATAGCGCGGTCATATTTTTGTTTGGTGCCAAACAACACTATTGTTTGTTGCTAAACAACAAATTTGTAGCTTTGCGTCAAACCAGAGAAAAATATGATTACCAAAACTACCATTGCGGATGTTGCGCGGGCGCAGCGGGATAATTTGCGCGGCAGGGAAACGGGGCTCATGCGCGATGCCATGCACCGGCTGCCCGAACCTGATGCGCATGCGCTTATCATCTCGGGCATACGCCGCTGCGGGAAAAGTACGCTCATGCATCAGCTGCTGCACGGGGACTATGCGGATGCATTTTTTCTGAACTTTGAAGACCCGCGCCTGTACGGCTTCGACCTCAGGGATTTTGCGCGGCTCGATGACATCCTGCATGAATCAGAGAAAAAGCTGCTCTTCTTTGATGAAATTCAGGTTGTGGAAGGCTGGGAGTTGTACGTGCGGCAGAAGCTCGACGAAGGCTGCAGGCTGATCATTACGGGATCGAACGCCTCCCTGCTGAGTCAGGAGTTGGGCTCACGGCTGACCGGCAGGCATCTGAGCACCGAACTGTTCCCCTTTTCGTGGCCGGAGTTTTTGCGGTTAAGAGGGCTGCAGCCATCCGATGCGCTGTTTCAGAATTACATGAACGAGGGCGGCTTTCCGGAGTATCTCAAAAGCGGAAACGACGATGTGCTGCATCAGCTGTTTAACGACATTCTGATACGGGATATCGCCGTACGCTACGGCGTTCGGGATGTGAAATCGCTGCAGCGGCTTGCGCTTTTTCTTGTATCCAACACAGGCAGACTGGTTAGCGCAAACAAGCTCAAGTCGCAGATCGGTATCAGTGCCACAAGTACGGTAATGGAGTATTTCTCGCACTTGGAGCAGTCCTGGCTATTCTTCTTTGTGCCCAAATTCAGCTATTCGGTACAAAAGCAGAACGTGAACCCAAGAAAGGTTTATGCGATCGATACCGGACTCGTGCAGGTCAATTCAAAGTCGTTCACTTCTGATTGGGGTCCGGTGTTTGAAAATCTTGTTTTTCTGTTTCTGAGACGCAGATACAGGGAGATCTGCTATTTCAAAGAAAAGGGTGAGTGCGATTTTATCGCGGTCGAAAAAAGCAGGCCCGCTGAGGTAATACAGGTTTGCCTGAAACTGACGGCTGATAATCTTGAAAGGGAGCTGAACGGCCTTTTTGAAGCCCTCCGCTTTTTTGGATTGCAGGAAGGGCACATCATCACACTTAATCAGCACGACCGGTTTGAGCAGGATGGCCTCACGGCGATCGCTGTTCCCTGCCGGGAGTATTTCAGCTGAGTCTTTTTTCAAACTTGGTGCCACATTAGGGCATTGCCCTAACCCCATACCCACTCCCGACACCCTCCCCCGTGTCATTCCGAACGCTGCTCGTGTGGCAGGGAGCTTGCCGAAGGCTTTGGGCCGGACCCGCCCGATTGGCTGCCGAAGCATCATGTGAGGAATCTCCTTCACATGAATACGCCACGGGGCGGCGGATGGCGGGCCAGCACGCAGGCTTTTTTCGGGGCGCTCAGAAAGTGCCGGGCAGGCCACCTTTGGAGATCTCTCACATGATGCTTCGAATGGTTTCGCGACTGTGCTGCTTGCACAGACTTTGGCAGGCTCATTGCCATACGCCGCTGTTCGAGATGACATTTGTTTGATTTGTTTTTTTGGGGGTTCAGGACTGTGCACATCAGGTAACTTAGAGCTGCTACATGGTCTGCGGGCTAAGATCAGGAAGGGACCTCAAAAAAAAAGGCACGGGACATGCCGTTGATTTGGGATTTGTCACAAGCACGAAAGACAGTGATGTTCTCAAAATTTCACCCTAAAAAAACGGGGCGGAAAAATGACAGATGCCGGATTCTGGTATGCTGCCTGGTTGATTTCCGTTTTTTTGTTGTTTATATAGTCCGGCTTATACACTTACCCCTCACCTCAATACGGAGCAGGACAGAGCATGAAACTCACACGAAAGCACAGCAAAAGCAAGGAAGAAGTGCGCGAGGCGCTCGGCATTATTGCGGGCGATATGCAGAAGAAGTTTGGTATCGGCCATAAATGGGAGGGCGATACCCTGCGTTTTAACGGCAATTTGGTTTCGGGCTATATCGCTGATTCGGGTGATGAAATCACGGTTGACCTAAAAAAGAGCTTTTTCCTGCCGGTGCCGGAATCTACCCTGAAGGGCTGGGTAGAGGAGTATTTCGACAAGTATCTGGATTAGGCCGGGCCGGTTCCGGCTCAGCGGAGCTGATTGCGGAGCTTTTGCGCTTTCTGTGCGACCGAGTCGCTGAGGTCGGCTTCCGCGCCGTCAATTTTGATGGTGCGGCGGCTTTGTGAAGCCGAAGTGCTGCCCGACTTCTGAAAATCGGGACCGAGCTCACGGGCCAGATCACCCAGTTCCGCCGAAAGCCGGTCCATTTTTTTCTCTTCCTTTCCCACAAGGCCCGTGAGGTAGGTACGGCCCGCTCCGAAGCTGAGCGCAAAAACGGCCGCCATTATAAGCGCAGTTGCTATGGCGGATTCCATGGCAAAATGGCCCAAAATACCCGTCGGAATCATAAGTACGGCAGCGATGAGCCAGGCGTAATTGCCGTAGTTTTCCCAGTTGCCGCCGTAGGTGTCGCGCTTGCTCACGCGGATGCGCAGCCGGTCGCCCCGCCCCTGAAACAATACCCGCGTAGTCGACAT
This sequence comes from Balneolales bacterium, assembly GCA_020832405.1. GTDB lineage: Bacteria > Bacteroidota > Rhodothermia > Balneolales > Cyclonatronaceae > Cyclonatronum. The sequence continues at coordinate 57,243 of JAFIET010000010.1, read as the reverse complement.
CTGCCAGGCATCGGTGTAAATCCACTCGGTTGTGTGGCTGCTGCGCTTCACACGGGCCTTGCCGGGGTAATCGCCGGTGAGGTTGTTCCACCAGGTTACGTCGTCTTCAGAGGTGCCGTACTTATGGTTGAGCTCAGCTATGAGCAGGTCGATGAGGCCGTCGGCCGGTTTTACATCAATCCATTCTTCGGCATAGATCTCGCTGTCGTCAATTACAACGGCCGAAGTTTCTGAGCGGGTTGACCGCGACCGCCCGGCCGGCGACTGCGACGGTTCCGTATCGAGCTCGTTTGCGGCCTGCCGGATGAGCTCCGGATCAATGCCTGAAGCACTCGCGATTTCTTCCAGCTCCTGCACGCTCAGCCCTGCCTGCGGCTTCCCTTTTGATTGCTTCGCCCGCTCGGCCTCGAGCTCAGCGGCACGGCGGATGACTTTGGCAACTTCGTCTTCTGAAAAAAAGCGTTCTGACATGACTGGCTTGTTCGTGAGTGTAAGGAAATTAAAAAAAAGTGTTAACCCGCGCAAGATACGGACTTACGGACAACTTGATGCAGCGCAGCACAAGTTTTCGTCCGGCTGCTTCTCTGGTTTTCCTGCACGCCCTGCCCCCGGGTCTTGCCCGGACCTTCATGCAAAAAGCCGCGCAGAAACTGGTCTGCGCGGCTTTTTTTGTGATGAACGGTACCGGGCGTATCCCCCGGATTTCCCTGCCTCAGAACCGATAGCTGTAGCTGAGGCTGATTTTCTGACCGCGGCTGTAGCTGAAGATTTCGTGATCGCGGCCGGTTTCGGGGCGGTCGTTTCGGTCGGAATCCTGGTAGAAGCGGTACGGGGCGTTCAGCAGGTCGCTGATGCCCGCTTTGAGCTGCGAACCGCGCCCAAAGCGGTAGGAAGCCGACAGATCGAGGCTGTTTCGGGGCATTTCGTAGATGGTCGGGAAGAGCACATCACCCACTGAAAAAATCCGGGGACCCACGATGTTGTACACGGCGCTTGCCTGAATGCCGCGCTGCTGATCGTCGTAGTACAGCGCCATGTTTACAATGTAGGGCGACTGCCCCTGAAGGGCGCGGGTCTGACTCTGGGCAACGGCCGTTTCGCCGAGATTCACTTCCGAGAAGATCACGGAGGCGTTTGCGTTCACAGAGAAGCGGTCTATGAAGGCGCTGTTGGTGAGACCGAGCATGGATTTGCGGAACTCGATTTCGGCGCCGTAGCTCATGGCGTAGTCCGCGTTTATATAGCTGAACTGCGGACTCTCGGTCGTTACGATAGTACGGTTTTCGATCGGGTTGTTGAAGTATTTGAAGAATACCCCGACGGAAATCAGCTCCCCGAGCCGCGGGTAGAACTCATAGCGGAGGTCGGCATTGTCGATTTGGGCGGTTTTGAGGTTCGGATTTCCGGCACGGCCCGCATCCATCTTGTAATCGTAGAACACAAAGGGCGCGAGCTCGCGGAATTCGGGGCGGTTTACGGTGCGGCTGTAGCCGGCGCGGAGCTGCGTGCGCTCGGTGAGGGTGAGCGATGCCGAAAGGAAGGGCAGCAGGGAAAGCACCGGATTTTTAACCCGGATATCCTGGAAGTCGTCCTGACTGTTGAGCTGTTGGGTATTGTGCTCAACACGGAGTCCGCCGGAAAGCTGCATGCGGCTGAGCACGAACTCCGTGCTCAGGTACCCGGCAAGGGTGAGGCTTTCCGCGCCGTAGCTGTCGATGGGCCGGGTGCCTTCCTCAATCACGAAGCCGTCGAGGGTGCGGATGTTTTCCGGGGCGAAAATCTCATCGAGGGGCAGGCGTATCAGCTCTTCCCGCACATTCGGGTTGAAGAAGCCGGGGTACAGATAGGAGATGTAGCGGGAGCTGAAATCGCGGTTGCGGTAATCGATCAGGTAGCCGCCGCGGATAAACTCCGGTCCGCGCGCCGGCCGGTATTCGTAGTTGACGCCCTGATTGACGGAAATTTCATCGAGGCTGCCAAAGTAGCGGCCCGTATCAAAAAGGTTGGATGAGGGCGGCATCTGCATGGTGAAGCGCTCGTCGGCATCATTAATGTCGCGGAAGGTGCGGAAGCGGCGGAGGTCCGGCTCTGACTCGCCGAGGTAGCTGAGGCCGAGCGTCCAGTTGAGGTTTTGGTTTTCGCTCAGGCGGTGATTGCCCTCGAGCTGACCCGTGTAAATAGAGCGGGAGCGGTAGCCGAGCAGGTAATTCATGAGCTCATCATCGGGCCGCTGAATGAAGTCGGTGCCGTTTCTCATGATGGTTTCGTTCTCGCCGATCTGATTGAACAGGTTTTTGAAGCTGATGCTGTGTGAAGGGTTGAGGCGCAGGTTGAAGTTGGACATCAGGCTGAGGCGGGTTTCCTTCTGGAAAGTTTCGTCGTTAAAGGCGAAGCGCTGCAGGATGGGCTGATTCCGGTTTTCCCACTCGAGGTAGCGGAAGAAGGAGCGGTCGTAGCGCTGATAGCCCGTGCTGTAGTCGAGCGTGGTGATGTTGCTCCACCGGCGGCTGCCGGCCTGCCAGTTGCGGCCAAAGGCCAGGCCCAGGCTGTGATCGGCCAGCGCGGTTGTGCTTTCGGGCAGGAAGTTGTTTTCGAGCATGAGGGCGGCATCCTGACGCAGCTGTGCGTTTCGCGCGCTGTTCTGCAGGCTGCGGGAATCGGGGAAGTCGCCGGGCAGCGCCCGGAAGCCGCTGTCGAAGCCCAGGAAATCGGTGCGGGAACCGCGGCTCTGCATGTAGCTGCGCCCGGTAGTGCCAACACGGTAGCCGCTGCCAATGCTGAAGCTTGTGAAGTTTTCATCCCGCTGCTCAACGGTGAAGAGTTTGATTACGCCGCCGGCAAAATCGCCGGGCAGCTCCGCCGAGCCGGACTTCGAAATGAGCATGCGGTCGAGCGAGCCGCTTGAAATGAGGTCGAAGGAAAAAGTACGCTTGTCCACCTCGGTGCTGGGCGCGAGGGTGTTGTTGATGAGCACGTTGTTGTAGCGCTCACTCAGCCCGCGGATCATCACGAAGCGGCTGTCAACCAGGGTTACGCCGGGCACCCGCTGCATCACCTGTGCCGCGTTGCCATCCTGAGAGCGGGCAATCTGCTGGGCAGAAACCCCGGAAAGCACCTGCGAGCTCCTCCGGATATCGCTGATTACGGAGACATCGCTGTCGCGCTGCCGGGTAGCAGAAACCGTTACCGCATCGAGATCGAGCGTTGATGCAGAAAGCAGGGCGTTGAGCTCATGGCGGCCGTTCGGCTCAATGACAACATCGGTGAAGCGCAGATCCGTGTAGCCCACGTAGGAAAAAATGACCGTGTAGGTGCCCGCCGGAATGTTCCGGATGATGTAGCGGCCGTCGATATCGGTAGCGGCGCCGAGCAGGGTTCCTTCCAGCCTCACCGCTGCCCCGATGATGCTTTCGCTGCTGTCTTCATCAAACACCAGCCCGCTGAGCGTGCCGGTCTGCGACTGCAGCTGCGCAGCAGCCTGGTTTACGGCCGTGATGCCCCATCCTCCTGCAAAAAAAACAATCGTGAGCAGGGTAATCCTCAATAATGCGCCTGTATAGCTTGATTTCATACCAGTTTTGGTTCTTGAATATAAATAAGGTGTGCGTTTGCCGGGTAAGCGGGTTTATTACTGATTTCGGAGTTCCCGAAGGGTATCGAGGGGATGCGGTTCGTCACGGACCCAGCTGCGGGTCTGCGTATCGAAAAGCACTTCTGCGTTCGGAAACTCGATGTATTCTTCATCGCCGGAGTTTTCCGGGTAGAAGGGGCTGAGGTCGGCACCGGCTTTCATGAGGAGGAAGAGTTCACCGGCTTTGCGGTCGAGCTCATCAGGTGCCATGGCCCAGGTGCGGAAGTGTTCAGCATAGGCGAGCGGGCGGGCGGAAAGGCTGTCGCCGGGTATCAGCTCTATGCCGGTAGCAAGCCTGCGGCTGTGCAGGCTGCGGGCATCCCGGCTGATGACCATGAAAACGCGGTCATCGGGGCTGCGGTAGAAATAGTCGATGCGGTGTTCCGCGGCTGTTTCGGCGTAGTCGGCATCGAAGCGGGCTTCGTAACGGGTCTGTATCGTGGCCCCGGCGGGAAGGCGGCCGGCATAGCGGATTCCGGAGGTCATCAGCGCCTGCGCGCTGGCTTCATCAAGCTGAAGGGAAGCGCGGTAAGCACCGGCATCTTCGGGCTTTTCGGAGCAGGACACTGCAAGAAAAGCGAAGAGGGAAATCAGCAGGAAGGATGAAAATCTGAACATACTCGGCGGTGGATGTAGGAGAAACAGAACAGACCTGCCCGAAAGGGTTTCGGACAGGTCTTTTTTCTGAAGACAGTTTTCGGTTAGTACTCTCGGTTAACGGGGTCGAACTCGGTCCAGCCCTCGGTCCAGTTGTCAGCGCCGAAGCCACCGATGAAGTTCACAGGCTGGAAGAAGCCGGCGCGGTTGGGTTCACTGAATCTCGGGTGGCTGAAGCTTGCACCGCTGGCCAGCAAACCTGAGGTTACGCGGAAGTCAGGGTTTGAGGGGTAGTCGTCAGCAAGGCGGCTGCCAAAGAAGAGGTCCGGGTTCAGGCCAAGCTGCGTGTGCAGGGCGTCGCTGAACGGACCGGCAATCGTGGTATTTTTTTCATTCCAGAGACCTGCAACCGCTGCTGCATCAACTCCAGAACCGCCAAGGAAAGCATTTGCTTCGGTGGCATACACCATTACGTTGTTTTCGAGCGAACCGCGACCGGCCAGGAAGTTTTCAAGTACGGAAGGCTGATTCATGCGCAGGCCGCGCGGGAAGCCGGTGAACACAGAGTTGAAAATCGAAACCGAGGCACGGCGGCGAAGGTCGATGGCGTGGGCGTAGTTTCCGTTTGAAATGGTTGCGCCTTCGCGGATGGGGCCAATCACGGTTACGTTAGAAAAGGTACCGGTGGTGAAGGCGTAATCAGGAAACAGGATGTTGCCCTGCTCATCGCGTGGCTGATCGTTGTCGTTGGGGCCGTTATCACACTCAAAAGCATTCGACTGAGACTGATCCGCAAAACCGGGGTAGCGGATTATGAGGCCGAACTGCACGTTTCCGCTCCAGCCGTAATCGCAGTCAAAATCGTCATCCCACATGGCGTGAGAAATTAAATAACGGCCGTTTACAGTGCCGCCAAACCACTCGAAGCCGTCATCGCCGCCAAAAGATACCATGTTGTATTCCATGATGGTTCCGCGGCCTACACCACCCATGGTAATGGAATTGGTTTCGTTGTTTGGGGAAAGTTCAATGCCGCCAAATTCAACCCTTACATAGCGGAGAATGCCTGAGTTGTCGTCGTCGAATTGCCTGCTGTGCGTGGTTCCGAAAATGACCGCAGGCGTTACACCTTCTACAGCCGGCTCAGGCTGATTCACATTGGCGCGGCCCAGAATTACGAGTCCGCCCCAGTCGCCGCGGTCGCGTACGCCGGGCTCCTGCGCAGAAGTGAACACGATGGGGTTCTCGCGGGTACCATCGGCGATAATCTTGCCGCCTCTGTCGATAATGAGGGTTGCGCGGGTGCGCTTGTCGCCAAAGATCACCGTTCCCGGCTCGATGGTTAGTACCGATCCGTCACGAACAAATACCTGACCGCGAAGCAGATAGCGGTTGTTGGCGGTGAGGGTTTGGGTGGAAAGGTTTCCGGACAGCTCGATGAAATCCGGTGTCGGGTCCGGGTCGTTGTTGGTTGAGCTGTCGCTGCAGGCGTAAAAAGTGCCGGCAAAAAACACAAGCATCAGGCTTAACAGCAGATACTTCTGAACTTTTTGTACAGGTGGTTGCATAGCAAAGTGAAATTGGTTTTGGGTAAAAGAATACACCCAAAGATTATCGCTCTGCTGTTACCTTAGTGTTATTTACACCAGGCCGAGTATTATGGGAATGTTACAGTCGAAAGACATGGTAAACCCACAAGTTTCATATTAACATGGTTTTAATATAACGCCATGGTATTAAGTGCAGGTTAACAAACGCTTCTGTGATGTTTCAGGCTGATTCAGAACGGCGGGGCCTCAGCTCTTTTCCGGATTTTCCCCGCAGAGCGCGAGCATCTGCCGGCGCAGCTCTTCCACGGCTTTGCCCTGCGCTTTGTCGCGCTGATTAAAAAACAGAAGGGCAAAAGCAGCCAGAATAATCACCGCGAACAACCCGGCCGGCTCCTGCTGATCGAGCATTTTCCAGGCATAAACGGCTGCACCGCCCAGGCACAGCCAACCCGGCGCGGCCACAAGACTCCAGAGCCGGTTTTCGAGCTGCAGGCGCAGCAGCGCGTCGGTTTCCCGCAGCTGATAGCTGCCGCCACTTCGTTTCAGCAGTTTTTTGGCCGACCACCGAATCGTTGCCGTGCCGCTGTCTTCGGAAAATTCCGGCTGGGGTAAAGGGTGATGTGCTTCCACCCTTTTCCGCATTTCCGTCGTATCCGGATTTAGATTCTGCTGCTGCGACGGCAGGATGGCGAGCAGTTCAATCCGGTGCCGGTCGCGGCTGTGAAGCCGGATGATGAGCGGGTCAGCGGGTACGGATTCATCGGATTTTTTCATTGCTGCGGTGTTTTTTTGAGATGAGGAAGCGGTGCCGCCCGGAAACACATCCCCCTACAAAAAAAGCGCGCCCGGCCGTGTGAAAATCTGCACGACCGGACGCTGACAGTTTTTTTCCGATGGATGCTGCCCGGGGCTGCTCCGGTTTACCAGATGAGGATGCGGGATTCTTCGGGCTTGTACATGTTGTGCTGCGGACCCACTTCGAAGGCTTCATAAAAGATATTGAGGTTCGGCACAATGCCCAGCACGCGGTAACGGCCCGGCGAGTGCGGCCCCGTAACCAGCTGACGCCGCAGGGCTTCGTCGGTAAACTTGGTGCGCCAGATTTGCCCCCAGCCGATCAGGAAGCGCTGCTCTGCGGTGAAGCCGTCGATTACCGGCGGCTCGGCTCCGTTCAGGGAGTTGAGGTAGGCCCGCCAGGCCACGTTCATGCCGCCGAGATCGGCGATGTTTTCACCCAGCGCCAGTGCCCCGTTTATGTGCATGTCATCGATGGGGTTGAAGCTGCTGTAGAAATCGATCATGCGCTGTGCAAGCAGGCCGAAGGCGGCTTCGTCTTCCTCGGTCCACCAGTCGCGCAGGTTGCCCTCGCCGTCGGAGCGGCGGCCCTGATCGTCGAAACCGTGCGAAATTTCGTGCCCGATTACGGCTCCGATTGCGCCGTAATTGACGGCATCTTCGGCCTCAACATCGAAAAACGGCGGCTGCAGGATGGCCGCAGGAAACACGATTTCGTTGAGGGAAGCGCGGTAGTAGGCGTTCACGGTTTGGGGGGTCATGCCCCACTCCGTGGTGTCGATGGGCTGACCCAGACGACCGATATTTCGCTCGTACTCGCACACGGCCGAACGGCGCAGGTTCCCGATGAGCTCGTCGGGGCGGATTTCGAGGCAATCGTAATTGCGCCAGACTTCCGGATAGCCGATTTTGGTGGTGAAGGTCGAAAGCTTGGCCAGGGCCTCAACTTTGGTGGCGTCGGTCATCCATTCGAGCTCTCTGATGGACTGATCGAAAGCTACGAGCAGGTTATCAATCATTTCATCCATGCGCTCGCTTGCTTCGCGGGGGAAGTGATCCTGCACGTATTTCTGACCAACCATGAAGCCGAGCACGCTTTCCGTTGCCGCTACACCGCGGAGTTCGCGGGAGCGCTGCTCCTGCTGACCGCTGAGAATCTGCCCGTAAAAACGGAAATGGGCCTCATCGAAATCGGCGCTGAGGCTCGTAGCACTGCTGCGAAGCAGGTGGAAACGGAGGTAGGTCTGCCAGTCGGCTACGGGTACTTCAGCCTGCATGGCTGCAAAAGCCGTGAAGTATGAAGGCTGACGCACCACCAGCTCTTCGATATCGCCCAGGCCGGCCTGATCCAGGAAGAGCATCCAGTCGAAGCCCGGCGAATAAAAGGCAAGTTCGGTGGTTTTCATCAGGTTGTAGGTTGCCACCCGGTCGCGGTTTTCGACGCGGGTCCAGTGGTTTTCGGCTATGGCCGTTTCAATCCGGATTACGGTTTCGGCGGCAGCAGCCGGGTTGTCCCAGCCGGCCAGCTCCCACATGCTTTCGATGAACGTACGGTAGGCCTCAAGCAGGGCGAGGGAGCGGTCGTCATCATTCAGATAAAAATCGCGGTCGGGCAGCCCGAGACCTGACTGACTTCCGGAGGTGATGTAACGGTCGCTCTGCTGCGGGTCCTGACCCACAAACAGCGAAATCGGGATGCCCGCGCGGTACCGCTGGAAGTAACCCCAGAGGCCGGCCAGATCTTCGTGCGACTGCAGGGCGTCGATTTTTCCGAGCTGCGGGCTGAGGGGGCTGAGCCTGAGCTCTTCAAGCAAACCGGTGTTCATGAATGAGCGGAACATGTCTCCGATTTTCTGCTGATCGCTGCCGTGCGGCGCATTTGCTTCTGCTGCCGCGCGGATGATTTCGAGCACGTGCCCGTCAGCGATTTCGCGCAGCTCATCGAAGCTGCCCCAGCGGGCACGGTCGCCGGGAATTTGGGTCTGCTCCAGCCAGAGGCCGTTTACAAACTGATAGAAGTCGTCGCCGGGATGGACACTTGTATCCATGAAGTGGGTGAAAATACCGGAGCTCAGCTTTTGGTCATTATCAGCAGGCGCTTCATCGCCGTCCTCATAAGATGTGTCAATTGTTGCTGCATAAGCAGCTTGCTGAGCAAAAAAAAGCATCAGGGTCCAAAAAAGTAGTCGAATCATAATTTCCGGAATAGAGTGAAAGTTTCAGAAAAGGGTTTACAGATTGGTTTACGGGTGTGTGGCCGCATTACCGGCGCATAAATATAAGACGCTTCAGCTTAACATATACATCTGCCTGCTAACTGCTCTACCGGCAGTATTCCGGCGATGAACGTTGCTTAAATAAGCACGATACCTGATGTAAATTCATTTACACTTTTTCTTTGGATTAATGGTGATTTAGATTACTTTCGTATCTGTTATAAAAACGGCTGCCCTTATTAAAATTTGCATATTATAGCTGTAGCTGATGCTGAAATCTTGCTTAAGCTGTAGAACGCGCTCACTCAACCCGGCCGGAAAACATTTGTCCTCTCATATTTCTCGTAACCTGCTTCTAATATGAACGACTTTTCCCGGTTTATAACCGCTATCCAGCACGACGACGTTGCTGAGATGAACCAACTTGCCCGTAAAACAACCCGTGTAATTACAGATTTTCTCCGAATTCATTTTGGCGTATCAAAAGATGATGCAGAAGATTGTGCCCAAAATGTTTTACTTATGATTATCAGTAAAACAAAAACAGGTGAAATTGACGGTACTAAGCCGGCAGCCTATATACTGGTTTCAGCGCGAAATGAATATTTTCGGCTTTATAAACAAAACAAACGAATGGCCGGAATGCCTTCAGAAGATTTGCTTGAAAGTACGCACAACAACCCCGGGCAGCTGCTTATCGACAATGAACTTAAGGATTTGCTGTACCTTTGTATTGAAAAACTGAATGCTGCTTTCAGGCGCATGGTTTTGTTTATGCTTAGTAACCCTGAAGCAAAAACAGAAACCCTTGCCCGGGAATTTAATACCACCGCCAGCAATGTCTGGACCCGAAAACACCGCATCAATCAGAAGCTTTTGGAGTGTATAAAAAAAAATTCCTGAAATACTGTAAGGAAATCCAAAGTTCTGACTCTAAAGGGGTGTACGTAAGACAGCCTGATTTGACAAACAATACGCTTTTTTCCAGTTCACAATCGTTAGTTCCAGGTTTTTCAGGTTATAGTTATTCACGCTGCTGTTGCTGTCACGTACCTCCGTGCCAAAAGGTTCGGAGAACTTATCAATAGTTTGAACTTCAGAGACGATGCAGAATCCTACAAATAACGAGTTTATTGAAATGGCACACCGGAGTATTGAGCGTTACTTATCCGGAAAGATGTCCGCTAAAGAAACAGAAGCATTTTGGGTTTTTCTTCTTGAAAACCCTGATTTTCTGGATCACCTTCACCTTGATGCCAATCTCAGACACATGGCAGCAAGCGATCCTGAAAAGTTTAAGGCGCTTATGGCACAAGCCGAATCAGAGATATATGCCGAAGAGCTTGCCGAATCAGAAACAGCCATTAACACGGCAAAAGCCGAACCGGTTTCTTATAAGGCAACACCAGATATGGCAGATAAAAGCGCAGTCCCAACATTCAGCATTAAACCCTATTATGCCTGGATTGCTGCAGCAGCAGCTGTTCTTTTACTGGTCTGGAGCCTGAACCTGCTGCGGGTAAGCTCTCAGACCGGAACCGACAGCCGCCTGGCGCTGGTTGAGCGGCTTGGTATCCCGCAAGAGGCTGATTATATTTTATTTGAGCCGCTTGCCTCACTCCGCAACGACAGCACTGCCGATCCGGTTGAGGAAATAATTGATCAGTCGCTGTTGCTTGCTTTTTCAGGCAGCTATGAACAGGCCCTGGAGCTATATGACGAGGTTATTGAGTTTTTTCCTGATGATCCGCGGGTTGCCGTAGTTTACCTGAATAAAGGCCTTACCCTTTACAACATGGAACGCTGGACTGAGGCCGTTTCAGCTTTTGAACGTACCCTTTCATTTGATTTAAGCGATGTGCATCAGGCAGAAAAAGCATACTGGTTTAAGGCCAATGCTTATATCCATCAGGGGTTGCTTTTCAGGGCTTTACGCCCGCTGAGGCTTGTAGCCGAAATGCCCGGGCAGTTTGGTAATGACGCCTGGGAATATCTGAGCCTGATGAGGCCTCACCTGCTGGATGAGTATATTTTTCATCTCGGCGGCGATTTCGATTTCGATACCTTCGACGGATATGAGTTCCTGGAAGACGTAGATCTCGACTAACTTTCCCGGCGTTTATCTGTCTGCTATCTCTAAGGGGTTTCAGGAGTATCATCCTGAAACCCCTTTTTTATGACCTTTAATCAGCTTTTAGCATCTGCCTGTATCTGATTTGCGAAGACATTTCCCTCAGCGGTTCATTATTGTTGAATATAAAAACAGCTTTAACGTACCTTTGTGTGCGCATTAACCGCCCGTTAATGCCAATTCCTTACGCTATCCAACCGCAACTGAACTGAACCTGAAGGAGCACAGCTTATGTCGTATATGCTGGTGGGTATTCTTATTTATGTGGGGCTGCAACTGTTAGTCGGGGTCTGGGTTTCCCGCTTTATCAAAACCGAAATCGACTACCTCCTCGCCGGTCGGAAACTCGGCTACTGGCTCGGTACCTTCACTATTTTTGCGACCTGGTTCGGTGCGGAAAGTGTGATTGGCGCTTCCGGGGCAATTTATGACGGCGGGCTTGCAGGCGGCTCGGCCGATCCCTTCGGGTTTGGTCTTTGCCTGATCGGTATGGGCCTTGTTTTTGCAGTACCCCTCTGGAAGCGCAAACTAACAACGCTTGCAGATCTGTTCCGGCAGCGCTACTCGCCCGGGATTGAGCGCCTTGCCGTTTTAATGATGGTACCCGGCACACTGATGTGGGCATCAGCTCAGATACTCGCTTTTGGTCAGGTGCTTACCGCCTCTTCCGAGCTTGAGCTGGAAATCGCTATCACCATTGCTGCTGCCATAGTTATTGCCTATACGGTTTTGGGAGGCTTGCTCGCCGTTGCCTGGACCGACCTGATTCAGGGGGTTGTGCTGATTTTCGGGCTTGTCGCGCTTTTGGTGCTGCTTATTTTGAATGTGCCTGATCTCAGCGCCGTTTGGTCGCAGGTGGATCCACAGCGCCTTAGCCTGCGTCAGCCCGATGGTACCTCATGGCTTGACCGGATTGACATTTGGGCGATCCCGCTTTGCGGATCGGTTGTTGCACATGAGCTGGTAGCCCGGGTGATAGCAACCCGCTCTCCGGAAGTTGCCCGCCGGGCTTCCGTCACTGCAGGCAGCATGTACCTGGGTTTCGGAATGATTCCCGCTTTTATCGGTATCATTGGCCTGCATCTGATGCCGGGCCTTGAAGACAGTGAGCAAATTGTACCGCTGATTGCTCAGGAATACATGCCAACCCTGCTGTACATTATTTTCGCAGGGGCGCTGGTTTCAGCTATCCTCTCTACCGTTGACTCCACCCTGCTTGTTGCATCCTCACTGGTTTCCCACAACCTTATTGTGAATCAGAACCCCGGTATGGCCGAAAAGCAGAAAATCGGCTGGGCACGAATCATGGTTGTTGCGTTTGGAATTACAGCCTGGTTTGTGGCTACCAACGCCGAAGGAGTTTACGATCTCGTAGTTGATGCAGCCGCTTTTGGCACAGCCGGACTTTTCACGATTGTCGTTTTCGGACTCTTCAGCAAGAAAGGGGGGCCGCTTGCCGCAGGGCTCACGTTGGTTACCGCTATGGCAGTGTGGCTTTCAGCTACCTACATTTTTGAGCTTTCATGGGCGTTTTTGCTGTCCCTGATCTGTGCTCTTACTGCTTTCGGCACCGGCGTTCTGGCAGAAAAACAATTTGGCCTTACTCAGCCTGATCAGGCATCTTCTCAATAGAGATCTGTAAACCACTGCCTGTTCCAAACCAAAAAGCCGGCTGCCGATGCCTGAAACTTATCAGCATCAGCGCCGGCTTTTCTTATGGCTCGTTGTTGCGCTCTCTTGATTTAATAATGCTAACTCAACTCATATTTAAGCGGCTTCAGGCCTGCTTCAATTTCTGCACGCTTAGGCTCATACCACGGCGGCAGGATTAAAGTTTCACCCAATTTTTTGGGATCTTCATCCCGGTCAAATCCGGGGCCGTCGGTGGCAAGCTCAAACAAAACGCCGCCGGGCTCTTTAAAGTACACGGATTTAAACCAAAAGCGGTCAATCTGCGGTGAGGGCGACAGACCGAACTGCATCACCTTATTTCGTACGGTCATTTCTTCTTCGGTGTCTTTCACGCGCCACGCAAGATGATGGATGCCGCCGGTTCCCCAGCGCCCAAGACCGAGTTTGGAATCAGCATGTACTTCTACAAGCTTGCCGGAAGTGCCGCCTTCCACGCCGTAGCGGACCCAGCCGTTGTCTTCAGCCATGCGTTCGTAACCGAACACATCTGTGAGCAGGACTTCGGTATTTTTGAGCTCACGCACCTGAAAACGCACGTTATGCATGCCGCGCAGCTGCTTATCTGCCGGAACACTGCTTTTTTCCCAGGCTGCAAAATCACGTTCGTCATCGTTTTCCGTGAGGGCCAGACCAAGACCGTGCGGATCAATGAAGGTGAGGTGTTTTTCGCTGAAGCGGATTTCCTCGAGGGTGGTGATGTTATGAGCGTCAAGGCGCTCTTTCCAGTAGGCCATCGTGCCCTGCGGGATGGCGAAAATGACTTCCACTGCCATACCCGCACCGGTTTTCGCCGGACCCATATCTGGCCAGGGGAAAAAGGTGAGGTCCGTACCGGGGTTGCCGTCTTTGTCGGCAAAAAACAGATGGTAGGTATCGGGCGCATCCTGATTGATGCTTTTCTTTACCAGACGCAGACCCATCACCTTCGTGTAAAAGTCAAGGTTCTCCTGCGGATCACCGGCTATTGCCGTAATATGATGCAAGCCGTGTACTTGTGCTTTCATAATAATTCTGATTTGGTTTAATTGTTGTATTTCGAGCTTTAAACGCAGCTGACGAGAAGATCGTTTGTTTAAACAAATATTATTTCAATAACTTGTTTTTATTATATTTAGATAACGCATCGTCAGACCCAAACACCGTTCTTTCAGCTTTCCGGAACCGATCGGTTTACCTTCCATGCTCGAACTGCTGCACTGCTGGAAAATCAATCTAAAGCAGCACAGGCTTTGGGTATCATTCCGGCTTTTTTTGTACTTTAAACAGATATTATTATTCGAAATTAGCGGTTCGGTTTGTTCCATGCGCTAAAATGTTATCCTGATCTATTATTAAATCCCGCAATTATGAAGCCTGTACCCGACTCACCTTTGTTTGAACAGTGGAAAGCGCTTGCAGAAAAATTCCTGAAAGGGGCACCCCTCGAAAAGCTGTTTTATGATACGCCGGAAGGCATCACCATGAAGCCTGTTTACACGGCTGATGACATTTCCGCTTCGCCTTACAAAGACGGCCTTCCGGGTCAGGAGCCCTTTACCCGCGGACCCTACCCCACCATGTACACGCAGCGGCCCTGGACCATCCGGCAGTATGCCGGCTTCTCTACCGCTGAGGAATCCAACGCATTTTACCGCAAGGCACTTGCTGCGGGTCAGCGCGGGCTCAGCGTTGCCTTCGACCTCGCTACACACCGCGGTTACGACTCTGATCACCCGCGTGTAGAGGGTGATGTCGGCAAGGCCGGCGTTGCCATCGATTCTGTTGAGGACATGAAAATCCTGTTCGACGGCATCCCCCTCGACAAAATGTCGGTATCCATGACCATGAACGGGGCCGTGCTTCCCGTACTGGCAAATTACATTGTTGCCGCCGAAGAACAGGGTGTGAAGCAGGAACAGCTCAGCGGCACCATTCAGAACGACATCCTCAAAGAGTTCATGGTGCGCAACACCTACATTTATCCGCCGCTGCCGTCCATGCGGATTGTGTCGGACATCATCGGGTACACGAGCCGGCACATGCCCAAGTACAACTCCATTTCGATTTCGGGCTATCACATGCAGGAAGCCGGCGCCAACAGCGTGCTCGAGCTGGCCTTCACCATTGCCGACGGCCTCGAGTATGTGGAAGCCGCACAAAAGGCCGGGCTTGATGTAGACGACTTCGCCCCGCGCCTGTCCTTCTTTTTTGCCATCGGGATGAATTTCCTGATGGAAGTCTCCAAGCTTCGCGCCGCACGTACCCTGTGGGCCGAACTCATGAAGGAGCGCTTCAGTCCCAAAAATCCGAAATCCCTGATGCTGCGCACGCACTGCCAAACCTCCGGATGGAGCCTCACCGCGCAGGATCCGCTCAATAACGTGGTTCGGACAACCATCGAAGCCATGGCAGCCGTACTCGGCGGCACCCAAAGCCTGCACACCAACTCCTACGACGAAGCCATCTCCCTGCCGACCGATACCGCAGCGCGCATCGCCCGAAATACGCAGCTGATTATCGCCGAAGAAACCGACATCACCAAAACCGTAGATCCCTTCGCGGGCTCCTACGCGGTCGAATCTCTGACGATGGAGCTGGTCGAAAAAGCCCGCGCCATTATTGAGGAAGTCACCGAGCTGGGCGGCATGGCCAAAGCCATCGAAAGCGGCATGCCGAAAATGCGCATTGAGGAAGTGGCCGCCATCAAGCAGGCGGGCATCGATAAGGGGGATGTAACCATCGTTGGGGTAAACAAGTACCGCCTCGCGAAGGAAGATGACATCGAAGTACTGGATATCGACAACACCGAGGTTCGCCGCAAGCAGATCGAACGCCTTGAAAAAGTGAAGGCAAGCCGTGATACTGTCAAAGCCGAAGCTGCCCTCAATAAATTACGTGCTGCCACTACCGATACCGGCATCAATCTGCTGGAAGCCGCGGTTGAGGCAGCCCGGGCCCGCTGCACGGTCGGGGAAATTTCTGATGCCCTCGAAAAAGTCTGGGGCCGCCACAACGCTACCTCTCAGACCATTTCCGGGGTGTACGAAAGTGCCTACAAAGCCGATGAAGACTACAGCAAGATCAAAAAAGCTATCGAAGCTTTCGCGGAGCAGGAAGGCCGCAGACCCCGTATGCTGGTGGTGAAAATGGGGCAGGACGGGCACGACCGCGGCGCCAAAGTAGTGGCGACCGCCTTCGCCGATATCGGTTTTGATGTGGATATGGGGCCGCTGTTTTCTACCCCGGAAGAAGCCGCCAAAATGGCCGTGGAAAACGACGTGCACGTAGTGGGCGTTTCGAGTTTGGCCGCAGGCCACAAAACCCTCATCCCAAAACTCATCAGCGAGCTAAAGAAGCAGGATGCGGGAGATATCGTGGTGATTGCCGGCGGTGTAATTCCGCCCAAAGACTTCGACTGGCTGCGGGAGCAGGGTGTGGCAGCGGTTTTCGGACCGGGTACGCACATCCCGCGGGCAGCGCTCGAAGTACTGCAGGCCATTCAGGGTTCAGAAGCTGAAACAGCTTAACCCGATTCGGGCAGACCATCATTAATGCGTACCACAAGGCCGGAGATTTTACCTCCGGCCTTTTTTTATGGCTTTGAGGCTTCATCCCCCCTACACAAAAGACAACTTTATCAACCTAAAAAGTCATAAAAAGGATCAGTCTTCCTTAACTTCAGAATTCTTTCATCTGGCGAAAACAACTCAATCAGATTTAGTCGCCGCTTTTATTACGAATTAAATGAAACTATGAAACACTTCTGGGACGAACGCTACCGGGCACCCGAATATACCTACGGCACTGAACCCAACCTTTATTTTAAAGAAAAACTGGAGCAGTTCACGCCCGGCCATATTTTGCTGCCCGGAGAGGGTGAAGGCCGCAATGCCGTGTGGGCTGCACAGCAGGGCTGGAAAGTTACCGCTGTTGATTTCAGCACAGCCGGCCGGCGAAAGGCGATGCAGCTTGCCCGGAAAAATGCGGTGCAGCTCGATTACCGGGTCGAGTCTTTTCATGATGCGGCCCTTGAACCCGAAAGCTTCGATGCGGCCGGAGTTATCTTTTTCCACTTACCGGCGCTGTTTATGGAGCGCGCCTTTGCAAAAATAACCGAAAGCCTTAAGCCCGGCGGCGTTCTGATTGCAGAGCTTTATTGAGCCGCACAGCTGGGCCGTGCATCGGGCGGGCCACAATCGCCGGAGCTGCTTTATACCCCCGAACAACTTGAAAACTGGCTAAGCGGCTACAGCTTCTCTGAACTCGAACCGGTAGAAACGGAACTCAGCGAAGGCCGTTTCCATCAGGGAAAAGCGAGCGTACTCCGGGTGCTGGCTCATAAAATGTAAAAGGAAGAACACCTTTCAGCAGCAAAACAACGGTGAAGATCAGGTGCCGGGCTGATCGCCGGCCGCTTCTTCGGTACGGTTCGTTTCGGCAACGATGGCTTTCACGATGTCATCAAGATTGGCCACCTCTATGCTCAGGTGCTGCAGGTAGAGTTTGAGCTCCTCATTTGAGAGCGCTTCATCCCCTCTGATCATGTTGCAGATTCCCAAAATGTTGGCAATAGGCCGGCGTACTTCGTGGGACTGCTGCCATGCAATTTTCCGCAGGAATTTATTTTGGGTGAGGATGATATCCTGACGGCGCTTAAGCTCCGTTACATCCTGCAAAATAATGATGGAGTACTGCTTGCCGAAGTTCGAAAAAGTATTAAAGCTGCTGTCCATCGTTATTTGGTCGCCGCAGGATCTCAGAACAGCTATGTAACGATCCGTACTAAGTGCGTTTTCAGTTTCAACCCGTTCAAAATACAGCAGCGGTTTTTGACCAAACGCTGCTTTGTAGTCATCAGGGATAAGGCTGCTAAGCGGCAATCCCACGGCCTTGCTTTCATCGTAGCCCAGCACGGCCTCAAACTGCTCATTTATATAGGTAATGCAGCAGGCCTCATCCGTAATTAAGAGCGGGTGCGGTACCGCTTCGATTGTTTTATTCAGCCGTTCTTTATTTTCACGAAGCTCAATTTCCCGTTCTTTCCGGTCGGTTACGTCAGCCACATTTTGAGCAATACCGCTGATTTTGCCGCCCTCATCATACACCGGATAAATGAAAAAACGCCACCATTTACCCCGATTCTCCTTTTCAAAATAAGCCTGCTTGCCCGCAAGGGCCTCCCGATAATAATTTTCGAACGCATCCCGGTCGGCAGGCAACACATAATCGAGGGCTGGCGCACCGATGGTCTTCACCTTTCCGAAAACCTGCTTTACAATATTTTCAGCAACCTTGTTGAAGAACATGACTTTGAACTCAAGGTCAATAAAGGTTACTGACTGTCCCGCACTGTTATAAATTGCCCGAAGCATGCCTTCCTGAATTCTGATTTTCTCTTCAGTCTGTTTCCGCTTGGTAATATCCCGGTTTAGTACAATAATTTTATCATTACCTAATGGAGCGAGATTGGCTTCAAACCAGTTATCCTGACCACTGCCTGCAAGGCTGTATTCGACCCGTTCAGCAGATTCACCGCGGCAAATGCGCCGGAGTGCACTGCGAAAGGCTGCACGAACACGTACCGGAAGCAGCCCCTGCAAAGCAGTTTCTTCAAAACCGGCAGCAGGAACAAAGCCCTCTTTGCCATCGGCAGCATGTCCCCACTCCAGAATGTTGCCGTCTCTGTCAGCAATGAGCAGCATATCAGGTATGGCTGCAATAATCGACGCAAGGTAATCACGCTGAAGCTCAAGATTTGTAGGGGTATGCTTCGGAAGCCCTGTATTGGGCAAAATTTGTGCAAATAGTCCAAGCAGCACAGTTCCCTCAGGTCCTTCTGAAAAAGGCATAAAATCTGCCTGCACAGCTGTTCCGTACACTGTAAAGAGGGTCGTTACCGGTATTGTCCGTTTTCTGCGTTTTTCTGCTGAACCCGCATTAGCACATAATCGGCGCAAACTGCCGTGTGAACCGGTTTGTATCAGATCAAAAAGCTTAGTGAAACCCGTTTTTTCGCCAAACAACCGCTCAAATGCAGGGTTACAATCAATCAGCTGCCCTTCAGGTGCAACACAGGCAGCGGCAGACACACGCGACTTTTTTAGATAGATTGGAAGCATGATTTGAAAACTATAAAATGAGACCAGCTGTTCCTTCTGGTCTTTCACAACAGGGAGGGGCAGCCAGCCCCGAAAAATACGGCTAAAATCACTTTTTTTATGCTTTTCTTGCATTCCTTTCAGCAGTTGGTATATTCGCTCAAATCCCGGACTGCCTGTAATTTTCACTTTTCCTTTAAAAAACAACAACTTTGAACTGCCATGACGAAACAAGAAGCTGAACAGCTGCTCGAAACCTTCATCGAAAACGAAAACCTGCGACACCACTGCCGCATGGTTGCTGCCGCCATGACGGCCTACGCCCAAAAGCTGGACAAAAACGACCAGGAAACCCATGAATGGTACCTCGCCGGCCTGCTGCACGACCTCGACTGGGAGAAACACCCCGACGCCCATCCCAACTACGCCTTAGCCGAAGTTTTCCCGAAATTCGGGCTGCCGGTCTCCGTTACCGAAGCCATTCGGGCACACGCCCCGGAGCGCACCGGCAAGAAACCGGAAACCGAAATTGAGCGCTACCTCTTTGCCTGCGATGAACTCAGCGGCTTCATGCACGCCGTCTCCCTGATGCGCCCGGAGGGCTTTGTGGGCATGAAGACCAGCTCCGTCACCAAAAAAATGAAAGACAAGCGCTTCGCTGCAAACGTCAGCCGGGATGACATCCGGCAGGGTGCAGACCTCATCCAAACCGAGCTGGGCGTCCACATTCTGTTCCTTGCTGAAGTGTTCGCGAAATCCTGAAAATAAATCTGCCCCTGATTCCCGACCTTTTGCCGCTCCCGTCATTTTTTTATTTGGGGGAAACTCCGTGCACATCACTGGCGCCCGTGCTGCTTAAAAATCCCAAATCGGCGGCGTGTCCCTTGCTTTCTGATGCCGGCGCTCCCAGCCTGAACCCATCCCATAAGCCGGCATCAAAACTCCAAAACAGAAAGCCGCACGTATCGGGGATCGGTGATGAGAAGTCAGCGCACAGAAACCGGATCCATCAGGTTCCGGCAGCCCTCAATCTTTAAACCTCAGGCTTCAAAAGCCTCAGCCTGTGCTTTAGTGCCGCCCCAAAGCATACAAAATGCCGCCCAGCAGATGCTCGAGAAACAGCGGCTCTTCGAATGACTCCCGCGTGTGCCCCAGAGCCGTGTAAAAGGCCCGGCCACCGTCATACGCATGATACCAGGCAACCGGGTGATTTCCGGGATGGTCGCTGCCCTCATAGCTTTCGGTATCGAGCCGCAGCAGCACCTCTGTTGCCTGACTGATGAAGCTGAAATTGTACCACTCATCTTCCCGCTCCCAGCGCTCCGGCAGATGCCGGGTTGAAGGGTGATCCCGGTTTACCACCTCAATCACCGCGCGCCTTACATTCGGATTGTTGGGATGATTGCTGAAATACGCCCCTACCAGCCCGCCGTACCACGGCCATTCGTACTCCGTGTCAGTCGCGGAATGCACCCCCGCAAAACCGCCGCCGTTTTGAATGAAGGCTTTGAAGGCCTGCCGCTGCGCATCATTCGTGAACACGGTTTCTGTTGTGTTCAGGAAAAGCACCGCCTGATAACGGCTGAGATTTTCCGGCGTGAAATACCCCGCCTGCTCCGTGTGCGTGAGGCTGAAGCCGTTTTCCGAAGCCAGCTTTTTCACCGCTGCCACACCTGCTTCTATGGAGTCGTGCCGCCAGCCGCTCGTTTTGGTGAATACCAGCAGACGCTCCGCAGCGCCTTCCACTTCGTGATGCGTTTCACCGGCGGGTACCCGGGCAGGTTCGCTGCCGCAGCCAGCCGCAGTAAAACCGAGGGCCAGTATCACGAGCGGCAGCAGCAGTGCTGCAACCGGTGCCGGCGCTGATGACGCATTTTGGCGCTTAATCTTTATCATGATTTTCCTCCAAATCATTCTGGTTTGCGGGAAAGGGTTCAGCTGTAAAGTGAAGATGCGGCTTCAGCATTATGACCTGCCCGGGCACACATCATCCAAAAAACGCAGAAAAAAATGCTTTACGTCGGGCAGCACTTCATTCAGGGTATGGCCCGAGGGAAGCAGCATCAGCCGGGTGTGCTTCGGGAAGAGGCGGGCGAACCGAATGGCGTTTTCCGGGGGGATGATCTCATCCTGCCAGCCGTGAATGAGGCTCACGGGGCAGCTGATTTCCGGCAGGGGTTCGGTTTCATATCCCGGCATGAAAACGGCCGGCGCCATCAGGAAGAGTCCAGCCGGCTTGAGCGCAGGCTGCAGGTCGCGCAGGGCCAGCAGGCTCACGGCCCCGCCCATACTTGAACCGGCAAGCGCCCAGCCCGCTCCGGGGTTTGTGTCGGTAAAAGCTCTGACCCGGCTCACCAGCCGGGCTGCGCGCACGGCCGGGTCGAAGGTGTCGGTGTAGTCAAGGCTCTCCGAAGTCAGTCCGCGCTCGCGCAGCAGAGCCGAAAGCTGCTGAATCTTGATGCCGTTCGGACCGCTCTCCTTCCCGTGTGAAAAGAAAATGTGCATGCTCATTTCCGGCTTCGCTGCCTCAGCAGTGGCTGATCGCCTTTATCTCGTTGCGGCGCAAAGCTTCGGCTATGGTTTTGTTTTTGAGCGAGGCCACGAAATCCACAAAGGTATCGAGGTCTTTCTGCACGTTGGCGATGCCGACCGAAACGCGGGTCGCGCCGCGCATGCGGCCAAGAAACTTCACCATATCCGGCAGCGAGTGCCGGTCGCGGCTTGCGAAGTAGCGGGCAATTTCCTCCGTAGATACGCAGGAGTTGATTTCATCAATGCCGGGATTGCAGAAGCAGCCCGAGCGGATCGAAATTTTCCGCTCGTTGGCCAGCCCTTCCACTTCCTGAAACGGATAGAGTTTCCCGTCGCGGTCAAAGAAGGTGAGCACCAGGCTGCCGCCGCGGTTTTCAAACGTTTCGGGACCAAACAACCGCACGACCGGCTTTCCGTTGTCGTGCCGGATTTCCCGCAGCTGCTGCGCCAGCCATCCCGCCATCGCCTTAACGCGGGCCGAGATCCGCTCCATCCCGATGGTTTCGAGGTATTCCAGGCCATTCTTCACGGAAGGAATCATGTTGTAGTTCAGGGTGCCGTCCTCGAAGCGCTCGTGCCCGTCGGCCAGGTGCTGCTTCTGCTCGGCAACGGAAACCAGGGTCACGGTTCCGCCTGCAAACCAGCTTTTGCTCAGTTTGGTGAATGCCGATTTTTTGAGCAGCAGACAGCCGATACCGGTCGGGAAGCCGAACATTTTGTAGAAAGAGACCGAGACAAACTCAGGTTTCCACACGCTCAGATCGAGCCGGGAGGTCGGCACAAAAGCGGCGCCGTCGAGCAGCACATCGTAGCCGAGCGCCTGTGCGCGGGCAATCCACTCCAGCGGATGCTGCACCCCCGATACATTGCTCTGCGCCGGGAAAGCGAACAGGTTCGGCCCCTCACCGCGCCCGTCTTCAAGCAGCTTGGCAAGCTTTTCTTCGTTGATTTGCAGGTCTTCCACATTCAGCGGCGCGTACAGCGTGCGGCCGGCGCGGCGCTTCACAAACTCACGGATGCCGTTCACCGAGTTGTGGTTGTCGCTGAGCATCAGCAGGGTGCTGCTCGCGGTGAAGGGGTAGCTCTCCCCAACGAGCTTCAGGGCCGCGGTTGCGTTGGTCGTAAACACGCAGTAGTAATCGGCCGCGGCATTAAAAAAGGAAAGAATTTTGGCCCGGGCTTCCTCAACGAGCTGCGTCGCAAGCTGCGAGGTCGGGTTGGTCGAGTGCGGATTGCCGAGCACCGATTCGAGCAGCATCTTCTGATGCGCCTCAATCAGGCTCCGCGGGTTCAGGTTGCCGCCGGTAAAATCGAGATAGGTGTGTCCGCCGGCGTCGAGATTGGCGTACTCGCTGCGCCTGAGCGCTTCAAAAAAGGCTTCGTCGGTTACAGGGCTTGCAGCCCCGGCAGCTTTGGGATCTGTAATCGGTTGTACGGACATGATTTACGGAGTTGATGAAGAAAAAGCGGTGAACATAGAAAACGGCTGGCCGATTGGCTGCATTCTTAATCCAACAGCAGGCGGACCTGTCGGAAATATACTGGTAACGGCTTGTTTTACAAAGCTGCACAAAACGGTCATATCCGAATGCAGGAACCCGAAATCCCGCCACAGCCGGCAACAGATTTTGATATCTTCCGTACAGCAGTCCCCCATCTGCGCCCCAAAACCTCCCCATGAAAAAAACTGCCTCATGAAACGCCCGCGTCCCCCCAAACTTGAAATCGAACCCGAGCCTTTTGACCGCCTGCTCGACCGGCTCGGCTTTACACTCATCATCATTCTGGTGCTCATGGTTGCCGTATCCTTCAGCGGACTCCCCGAGCTTGTGCCCACTCATTTTGATTTTTCGGGTGAAGTGACCTCCACCGGCTCCCGCTACATGCTGCTGCTGCTCCCGCTTATGGGCGCCATGACGTTTATGATGATTTACTTCTTCAACAAAGCGCCGCATACCTTTAACTACACGGTCACCATCACCGAAGAAAACGCGGCGCACGAGTACCGCAAAGCCACCCGCATGATGCGCTGGGTGAACCTGATCTGCGCGCTGCTTTTTACCTTCATCACCTTCACCACCATCGCCACGGCTCACGGCTTCACGAAGGGCCTCAACAGCTTCATCATGACCCTCATCATGGCCGCCCTTTTTGGTGTAATCGGCTACTACCTGCTCTACGACCGCATCCACAAACCGGAGAACAAGGTCTGAGCCTGCCCGGCTTTCGGGACAAAACAGGACGTATCTCTTTGCGGCTTCAGCGCTAATTCCGTATCATATTTTTTACCCGCCGAGGCGCTTTTTTCAAATTTTGGTATCTTTTTTTCGGGTGATGGGTTTCCGGGCCTTCAGCTGAATACCAAAACAGGCCGCGGCTTCTTTTTAGCACCGCATCACAAGCTTAGTCGCAGATTTGTCCCGAATGAATTTTACTTTTTTACGCCTTAGTGCATCCGGGCCCCGCAAGCTCTCCCGGCCGGCTCCCGATTTATCTGCCCGCCCGAAACCCCTTCCGTTTCGTGCGGTTTTTCTTTTTTTAGCGGTTTGTATGATCGCGGCCTCACAGCTGATCAACCCGCTTTCGTTACAGGCCCAAACAACGGAGCAAAGTCAGCGCATTCTCGAAATCAAGCAGAGCGGCAACTATCACTGGGGGGAGGCTTTCCACGAAAGCCGCGAGCAGGCGCTGAGCCTTGCCCGGCAGGATCTGATTGAACGCATCGTCGTTTTTGTGATTTCGGATTCCGAAGTGCGCGTGAGCGAGAACGAAGAGGAACTCCGCAGCGAGGTGCAGATGCGCAGCCGTACCCTCAGCCGCATGGAGCTGCGCGGCGCGGGACATATCGAAGTGCAGCGGCGCGACGGCAGCTGGCGCACGACCGCTTACATCAGCCGGGCCGATTTTGCGCGCACCCTTGAGCTTGAAGCCGGCCGGCTCCGATCCATGCTCGCACAGGCCGAAATGGCCGAAAGTCTCGGCAATTTCAACGGGGCCATGCTGCTGTGGCTGGAAGTCCTTGCCGCAACCACCTTTTTCCCTGAGCCGGTTTTCGTGACCGCTTTCGGTTCGGATGCCCCGGTCGAAGCCCGCCTGCTCAGCCGGGAGCGCATCCTGCGGCTGATGAACGAAGCCGATATCCGGGTTTCGGGCGTGCGCAACCGCAGCTCCGGCGACAGCATCGAAATGTACCTCGATCTGGAAATCCGCTTCGGAAATCAGCCGGCAGAAATGCTGGAAACCGGCATCGACCGCCGGGGCGCGGGGGCGCACCCGGTCGTTAACGGGCGTACCTCCCTCTACATCGATCAGCCCCGCACAAGCGCCCTCGAAGAGCTGGTGCTGCGCATCAGTCCTTCGCCCGGCAGCAGCCTTCCCGAAGAAATCGCCGATGCCCTGCTGCGCATCCGGCCCGAAACCCGCCGCTCGGTCACGGCCGACTGGCGACCGGCCCTCAGCCTCGATATCGAAACCGTAGCCCTGAGCAACGGCAGGGTGCGCCTCATCCCCAACACCCAAAACCTCAGCGTCTTTTCCGTCCGCTGGACCATCGACGGCCGAAGCACCACCGAATCCACGCCGGTCGTCACCTTTCAACCGGGCTCCGATACCGCAGAAGTTTCGCTTCACCTGAACAACGACGAGCACCTAACTACGCACAAAAGCCTGCACCGCAGCGGACGCATCAGCCCGCTCAGCGAGCGCCGTCCGACACCGCCGGCAACTGCGGGGCGAAGTCCTCGCCCGGAAACAGCGCCCACGCCTGCACCTGCTCGCAGCACAGCCAGCGAAAGCGCCATCGTAACAGCCCTGCTCGACGAGCTACTGCGCATCCGCATCGGCGATCAGTTCATCAGCCGCCTTAACGGGCTGCAGCAGGAAGGCCGGCTGATTGTCGGCAACCGCACAGATATGCCCGATGCCTCACTAAGCTACTTCGCGGTCATCAACCCCGTGAACCGCCGCGTCGAAGCCGTGCTTGGCCCCGCCCTGAACGGAGCGCGCACCCGCCTGCCCGGCACCACAACCTTCACCGAAACCGAAATCCCCGAACGCTTCCGCAATATGGGAACGGTCTGGTTTCACTTCACGGAATAGCGGTTAGCGGTTAGCGGTCCAAACTAACGATTTTTATTTTTCCCTTTTTTTCCGGCAACATGAATTCTTCATATCTATTACTGCAACGACATTTTCCATTACACCTGGCGTCTTTCCGCCGGCTGTTTTTCGTTTTGATAGCGGGGGTGATGAGCTTAGTGCCCATTATACAGGCCCTTGGTGCCTCCGGTGAACCATCTGACCCGCCGGCGGAGGTGCTGGTGAACGTTGCCGATTTTTCGGACAGCAGTTTTGGCGGACTGATTGAACGCAATGCTACGGCTTTTCTCACGGAAATCAACCGCTCTTTCGGCCTGCAGCGCCGTCCGAATTTCGGGCGGGAAACCCACGCGGCCTTCGACGCGGTCGGCTTCGGCCGCCTGTGGAGCGTGAGTCGGTTTTATGTGGATGACGACATCATCATCGAGCAGCTCGCCCGCCGCAGCGACGGCAGCTGGGAGATGCGCAACATCCCGCTGATGATGCGGGATCAGTCAGGCGATGAGCATTTTGAGGAGGGCGTGCTGGAGTTCAGCGCCGACGGCAGCGTATCCGGCCTCCGGCTCGCGCTTCCCGCACACCGCTATCAGGCGCTCATCCGTGCCGCCGACAGCGCGGTCGATCACGAAAACAGGATGATGATCATCAGCTTTCTCGAAATTTTCCGCACGGCCTTCAATCAGAAAGACATCGCTTTCATCGAACAGGTGTTCAGCGATGAAGCCCTGATTATCGTGGGTCGGGTTGTGGAGAGCACCGGCAAAAGCTCCGAATATGAGCAGCAGGAGAAGGTTGAATTCCTGCGCTTCAATAAGGAAGAATACCTGAGCCGCCTGCGCGGGGTGTTCGCCCGAAACGCCTGGATTGATGTGGGCTTTGAGGACATCGACATCTTCCGGCACCCGCAGCAGCCGCACATGTACGGCGTGTCGCTGGTGCAGTACTACAACTCCCAAACCTACTCCGATGTGGGCTACCTCTTCCTGCTGATCGATTTCCGAAGCGAAGAAGAACCCCTGATACACGTGCGCACCTGGCAGCCCAAACAGGCCACCCCCGAAAGCAACCGTTTCAGCATAGGCGATATCGAGATTTTTTAGGGGTGAAGGATGCGTTGAGAGCCATGGATTAAGCGCCGGTTTTTTACCGCCTCCGTGTACCATCCGCCACACCGTGACCTTTGCGAACTTTGCGACACCCTTTGCGGCCTTCGCGGTGAAAATCAGCTGCCGTTTATTTACCGCGAAGGGCGCGAAGGGTTGCACGAAGACCGCGAAGGGGGGATTGGGCCTCATCCTCATCACCCCATTATCAAAAAAATCCGCGCAAATCCGGCCCGATCCGCACAATCCGCGTGCCATTAGGCGCACATCAGATATCGGTTTGGACGTGAACCGATTTACAAGTAAATTCGGTCTGAACACAGACCGATATTATGATGGATTATTTATTCGAAATTTCTGAACGGCTCATCTCACATGCGCCGGAAGCGGTTGTAAGAAATCAGCTGGCTCAGCTTTCTGAGGGCGGACGCATGATTGGAATCAAGGGTGCCCGGGGAGTCGGCAAATCGACGCTGTTGCTTCAGTTTGCCCGGATGAAGCTTCAGGACAAGAAAAAAATATATGTCAGTCTGGATGATATTGCTTTTGCGCAGCAGGGACTTGCCGATTTTGCAGATGCATTTGTGAAACGGGGCGGCGAGTACCTTCTCATCGATGAAGTGCACAGCTACAGTGGCTGGGCCCGTGAAATGAAGAACATTTATGACCGCTATCCCGGGCTTCATGTTTTGTTTACCGGTTCATCCATGCTTCAGCTGAGTGAGGGCCTTGGTGAGCTTTCGAGGCGGGCCGTGATTTACGACCTTCCGGGGCTTTCCTTTCGCGAGTATATTCAGTTTGCTACGGGAAAGACTTTCGATGTTATTCCGCTAAGTTCCATTCTGAGCGACCATCAGCAGATTGCAAAAACGATCTGGCAGGAAATCAGGCCGCTTCAGCATTTTGAGGATTACCTGCGCGGGGGCTACTACCCCTATTATTTCGAGAACCCGCAAACTTACGATTTGCGCCTTCGGGAAACGGTTGTCCGGGTTATCGAGTCCGATTTACTGCTCACTACCGGGATCAGCCCGGCAAGTATGGAAAAGGTAAAACAGCTCTTGCACATCATCAGCCATAGTGTGCCTTTTAAACCTAACATCGACAAACTTGCGGAACGCATGCAGACAGGCAAAAACAACCTGAAGGCTTATTTCCGCTATCTTGATTTGGCGGGGCTCACACGATCCCTGTTTAGTGCGAAAAAAGGGATCAGCCTGCTTACCAAGCCGGAAAAAGTTTACCTGAGCCATCCCAATATCATGCACAGCCTTAATCCGGGTGAGGTGAACCCCGGCACGCAGCGCGAATCATTCCTGCTTAGTCAGCTTGCTCCGATCCACACCGTGCACGAGCCTGATCGTGGCGACTTCCTCATTGATCGCAGCCTGCTCCTTGAAGTGGGCGGCAAAAACAAGACCGCCGCACAGATTTCAGGTGAAGAAAACGCATGGCTCGCCATCGACGGCATCGAAACCGGATATGGCAACCGCATCCCGCTTTGGCTGTTTGGTTTTTTGTATTAGAAGCGTACGGGGTAACTGAAATCTGACCCGTTCCGCGGGCCATCCGGCACCCTACTATTTGCGGACTTCGCGACATCCTTAGCGGCCTTCGCGGTGAAAATCAGCTGCCGGAATTTAACCGCGAAGGTCACGAAGGGATGCGCGAAGACCGCGAAGGGTGGGGGGCTGGCTTTGGGGATTTCTCACATTACGCTTCGGTCATTTTCCTGCTTCTCCCCTCCCGGATGCTTCGGAGAGTTCCTTCCACCTGATAAGCGTTCGAAATGACATGGGGGCGGGGTTCGGTGCATCAACCCCCCAAAAAATCCGCGGAAATCCGGCCCGATCCGCTCAATCCGCGTGCCATCAACCGGGAGATCAGCGCGGGGAGGGGATGGGGTTGCCCTGTATGAGGTGCCAGTCAACCCAGGCATGGGCGTGCCTTACGGAGTTGGGGCGCAGGATAATCCTGCGGTCGCGGTCCAGCAGCCAGAAGGCGGGCAGGCTGTGCACGTGCCAGTCGAGGGCGGCGGCGCTTTCCCAGCCTTTCAGGTCGGTGGTGGCCGGAAAGGGCAGCCCGGCGGTGAAGGCTTCAAAGGCTTCGGGCGCATCATCCAGACTTACCAGCACAACTTCCACCCCCTGTTCACGCCAGCTTTGGTACCTTGTCCGCAGTTCGGGCAGCATCTCCCGGCAGGCGGCGCACCAACCTGCGGCGAAGACGACCAGCACGAAATCAGCATCCACCCCGCTCAGGCTTTCCGCTGACAGACCATCGGGTCGGTGCGTGAGCGGACCGAAAACAAGTTCGGGAGCGGTGTTGCCGATGCGCATGGCGCCGTAGATTTCCAGCTTTGCGCGCAGGTTCCGGTCAGGCAGCTCCGGGTACTGCGTGAGCAGCCGGCGCGCAAGATGCTCTGATGAGGCAAACAGGCTCCGCCTTTCAAGCAGCTCAAACAGGAATGCGGTGAGCTCCCGGAAGCGCACGGGATCGGCTGAGAGGTTTTCGGTGAGGATATCGGCGGAGCGGTTCAGCGCCTCAAAGACCGCATCGAGATCACGCCCGCTGTTTTCGATCAGCCACACGTGGCTTTCCAGCACATCGGCGAGGAGACCGCTGCGGTACAGGCGCGGTTCGGTATGGTCGAGCTGCCGGAAGGCTTCGATGGTTGCCGGGATTTCCTCCGTGCGGAACTGCGCCACAACCGGCACCGCGCTCACAAGCCGCCGGACCGGCAGATACCAGCTGATGTAGGTGTCGGGATCAAGCGCCGAGAGGAAGGCTTCATCTTCTGCGCGGATGCGCGCGATTTCGGCTGCAATGGCCTCGCGGGGTAGCTGATGCGCGGCGAAGAGCGAATCGGCATCATAAAGGGTGCGCAGGTAAATCCAGGCGCTGAGGGCCTGCTCGCGCCGCGGATGCTCCGAGGCGTACTGCTCAAACAGCCGGTTTTCGGTG
Organism: Balneolales bacterium; assembly: GCA_020832405.1. GTDB lineage: Bacteria > Bacteroidota > Rhodothermia > Balneolales > Cyclonatronaceae > Cyclonatronum. The sequence continues at coordinate 27,857 of JAFIET010000010.1, read as the reverse complement.
CCCTCCACCACCCGCATGGTTTCGGGCATGGCCGGCGACGCCCCTTCGAGCCGGATGTCTTCACCCGAAAGTACAACCACAAACGGGCTGCCGCCGCCCGCCGAAAGCAGCGCCATGCCCGGCTGCTCGCCGGCATACGAAAGCGAGAATTCCCCGCTGTCAGAAACCCTGCCGCTGCTGATTAGCCGGGTATCGAAGCCGCGAAAGCCCTCGAGGCGCACCTCCTGACCGGCATGCTCCGTGAGGATGCCGGACACGGTCTGAGACGCGGCCTCCCGACATCCCGTCAGTAAAATCAGCAGAAAAACGGCCAGACTTGTTTTCATAAAGCGGATTCGGAAAATTTGAGATTGCAGCGAGTAGTGCTGTGCCAATATACTTTTTTGAACCCTTTTTCGGGAAGCCCGAAAGGCAGGATTTGTGCGTGTCCGGAGGCGGGATTTTTGAGCTGAGTCACGGAAGCCTTCACTTCCGGAAAGCCTGCGTTTATGACCATTCCGGAATGAAATCCCGAATGGTTATGACCAAAATGGATTTGATTCCGGAATGGTTATGTTTTGATTATCTTTACCGGTAAACAAGCTCCTGACTTTTCCCCTAAACCCCTCCGCCATGTACAAACGCACCCTGCAGGCTTCCATCGAGAAACGGATTGGTTCCGGCAAGGCAATCATTGTTACGGGGCCCCGACAGGTCGGCAAAACAACGCTTATGACGACCATTCTTCGCGGTACGCCTTTTCTTTTTCTCAACGGTGACGACCCCTCAACACGGGAAATGTTAGGCGGAGCGGATACAGGGCGGATTCGCTCCATCCTCGGAACATACAGCCGGGTTTTTATTGATGAAGCGCAGCGAATACCCGACATCGGTCAGACCATGAAAATCATCACGGATCAGTTCAAACAGGTTCAGCTGTTTGCGAGCGGTTCATCCTCTTTTGATCTTGCAAATCAGCTTAACGAGCCCCTTACCGGCCGCAAGTGGGAGTATCAGCTCTTTCCGGTTTCCTGGGAAGAATTCGAGCAGCAGCACGGGTACCTCGCCTCACAACAGCAGCTTGAGCACAGGCTGATATACGGGTTTTATCCGGATGTGCTCATGTCGCCGGGCGACGAAATTCCGGTGCTGCGCAATCTTGTAAACAGCTACCTGTACCGCGATCTGCTTATTTACGGAGGCATCAAAAAAACGGATGCCCTCGACAAGCTCGTGCGTGCCCTTGCTTTTCAGACTGGCAGCGAGGTCAGTTATGCGGAGCTTGGGCAAATGACAGGCCTCGACACCAAAACGGTGAGCCGGTACATTGAAATTCTCGAAAAAGGCTATGTTGTTTTCCGGCTTGGTGCTTTCAGCCGGAACCTGCGCAATGAAATCAGGAAAAACAATAAAATCTATTTCTACGACAACGGGGTGAGAAACATGATTATCGGAAACTTTGATCCGCCGGCCTCCCGAACCGACAAAGGGGCACTTTGGGAAAACTTTCTGGTCTCAGAGCGCATAAAACAAATTGCATATAAGGAGTCACTGGCCCGCACCTATTTCTGGCGAACCAAGCAGCAGCAGGAAGTGGACTGGGTAGAGGACCTGGGAGGCAGAATCAGCGGTTTTGAGTTCAAGTGGGATGCGCAGGGGCGCGAACGGCTCTCAGCAAGCTTCACGAACACCTACAAGGCAGAAAGCAAAACCATCGACCGGACTAACTTCAGAGATTTTGTGATGATGGACCGGGTGACCCCCGGCACGGCCTGATTGCCCTTAACCGAAAGCATGGTTTATCCCTGCGGCTGCATAACGCGACTGCCCTCCCTTTTCCTAAATTTCGGAAGTAAACTTCCGGGATTTATATAAATTTTGGAAGTTGACTTCCGAGATTTGTATTTTGCCTACTTTATAGGGCATCAGGTTTAACTCCGCCCGGCAGGATGCGGTCAACTGATACCCGGAACCGTTACCATAACGCAGCACAGCCATGATCCGACGCAGCATTCAGGACAGCATCCAAAAGCTTTTGTTTAAGGGGAAGGTCATCATCCTTTACGGAGCGCGCCGCACCGGCAAAACGACCCTTTCCAAAGCACTTCTTGCCGGGTTTGGTGATGAAGCGCGGTACATCAACTGTGAAATTTTGCAGTACCGACAGGCGCTCGAAACAACCAACACAGCGCTGCTTAATGATTTTCTGGGCAACTATAAAGTAATTGTGCTTGACGAGGCGCAGAGCATTCCTAACATTGGCCTCACGCTGAAAGTACTGGCCGATACGCGACCGGACATTCAGCTGATTGCCACAGGCTCGTCCTCTTTCGACATGGCGCAGTCCGTGAGCGAACCGCTGACCGGCCGCTCCCGCACCTTCACGCTTTACCCGTTTTCACTGACCGAAATTTCTCAGGAAACGCTGCCGGTCGATTGGGATGCAAGGCTCGAAAATATGCTTCGGTTCGGGATGTACCCCGATGTGTACGGTCAGCCCGAAGAAGAGGCCCTTGAGGAGCTTCGGGATATTTCGACCAACTACCTGTATAAAGATGTGCTTCAGTTTAATCAGCTCAAGCGGTCTGACCTGTTATTTAAGCTGCTACAGGCGCTGGCGCTTCAGCTGGGCCATGAGGTTTCCTATAACGAGCTTGCAAAGCTGCTGGGTGAAAACCACCATACCATCCGCAACTACATCGAGCTGCTGGAAAAAAGCTTTGTGGTTTTCCGGCTGGGTTCATTCAGCCGAAACCTGCGCAAGGAGCTTTCAAAATCCTTCAAAGTGTATTTTCTGGACAACGGCATCCGGAACAGCCTCATCAACAATTTCAACCCCCTCTCGCAGCGCGATGACACCGGGGCACTATGGGAGAATTTTTGTGTTACCGAGCGGATGAAGCTGCTGCACAACCAACGGCAGTTCCCGAATCGCTACTTCTGGCGCACCTACGACCGCAAGGAAATCGACTATCTCGAAGAAGCCGGCGGAAGGCTGAGTACTTTCGAATTCAAATGGAACCCCAACGCCAAAGTCCGCAAGCCGGCTGAGTTTTTTGAAACCTATCCTAACAGTAGTTTTGAGGTAATTACACGGGAGAATTACCGGGGGTTTTTGGACTAAAGCTAATTAACTAATTTAATGTACTATAAAAATAATCTGTCAATCTTTTATACATCGAACTGAAGCCCCTACTGCCCGTGCCTGGCTATCAAGGGTGACTTCATTGACACCAAAGTTTAACAAACCACTAACATAGATTCGCCAAAGTGGATTTGTATATAAATCAGAAACTGTATTCGACCAATAATTTCCTTTAATCCCCACATTGATAACATTACCATTATCAGGGGTTCTAGAACCTGCGACTTGCAATTTCAATATAGATTGATAAGCACCGTTTAGATCTTCAGTTACCCAAGTTTCTTTTTCGATCTGCCACTCAGCAATTGTTGGTATACGATATCCCATAGGGCATGGATTATTTAATCCTTCAAATCCTTGCCAAAAACTGTTGTTTTGGAAAGCCCGCCAATCATAGTGAGAAAAATGATTATTAACGTCAATTAATATAAATTTTTCATGCTCTGGTGAATCAGTATAACTTAAATTTGAAGTTGTTGCAGAAATACGTTTCTGATGCCCATCAGCCGCGCGCCCCCATTGGTAGAGGTCGCCATAGGCTTCAGAGTCTGTGGGAGATGTAGCCCTTCGGGAAGCACCCAGGTTGCGGTCCATCCATGTGCGGCCGGTGTGTGGATTAGTAACATCATGAATAAGTGTTTCAGTGTCACGTGGCCAGCCTCCATTAGACTGGGTTGTAAAATTGGCAACCAGGTTCACATTACTTGCAGGCATCGTAATTGATGTCGTTGCTGAATTAGGATTACTCACATGAGAGGTGTCGCCGGTCCAACTTACGAATTCAAAACCTGTCGCAGGGTTAGCTGAAATAAATCTCACAACACCTTCCGCGAATTGCCCTCCTCCACTTACAGTGCCCGAACCTGAAGGGCTGGCCGTGAGTGTTAAACTGTATGTAGGTACAGTTGGAACAGGTGTAAAATTGGCAACCAGGTTCACATTACTTGCAGGCATCGTAATTGATGTCGTTGCTGAATTAGGGTTACCCACATGAGAGATGTCGCCGGTCCAACCTGCAAATTCAAATCCTGCCGCAGGATTGGCTGAAATAATTCTCATAACACCAGCTGCGAATTGACCTCCTCCAGACACATTGCCAGAACCTGGTGGATTTGCAGTGAGGTTTAAATTATGAACAGGTAAGGTTGTAAACGACACTTCATTCCCGTACCCCAAGCTCCTTTCGTTTTGCGCATAGGCTCGAATAAAGTATTCAGTATCGGGGTTCAAACCTCCAAGCTCGACCTCAAAACTTCCCTCTCCTTCTCCGGCTTGAATACAACTATCATCCAGAGTTGGATTTTCGATAGTTGCGTAACAAACCCCACGCCCGGTTACAGGGGCTTCGCCGTCCGGCTGAATGGTTCCTCCCGTTATCGCAGAAAATGCCCTGATTTCTGATGCAGGGTTTGTGGTAATGCCCGGCAAGCCGTCGTTGGTAGCGAAGCTGATCTGATTGCCAAAATGCACCCCAACCCGGTTTTCAGCATAGGCCCGCACAAAATACTGCGTGTCCGCATTGAGTTCTTCAAGTGTAATTTCAAAGCTTCCCAAACCTTGTCCGGCGGCTATACAATTATCAGACCGGTCAGGGTTCGGCATATCACCATAGCAGATGCCGCGTGCGGTAATAGGATCGCCACCATCTTTTTCAATTATACTTTCAACCGAAGCAGAAAAAGCCGTAACTGAAGCTGCGGGCTGCGACTCTATTTCCGGTACGCCATCCATGGTTGTAAACGAAACCACATTCCCGTAGCTCACCCCAACCGCGTCATTCACTGCCCAGGCCCGGAGTTCGTACCCGGTGTCCGCCTGAAGGTTGGTAAGCTGTACGGTGAAGCTGCCGTCAGCAGTATTCAGAATTTCGGCTGCCGGCCGGCTTTCTGCCTGACCCGAAAGTTCGTTTTGCTGCTGCAGCACAGGGAGGTCCCGGTTTTGCAGTTGTGCAGGTAAGCGATCTGAGCTTTGCTCTCTTGCCGGTGTCTGCCTTTGCTGCACGGCCACAGGCTGACGCTGCTGCAGCTGCTCCCGCTCTGCGGTGAGGCCGCTTTGCAGGTTTTCGGATGCAGGTCCTGCTGAGGGCTGCGGCCTCCCGGCTTCAGCGCTCAGGCTGCGGCTCTGTCGTCCGGCGGCCTGTGCCTGCCTTTGGGAGGCGGCGCGAGCTGCAAAAAGATCCCCAGCTTCTCTGAGCGCGCCGCCTGCAAGCAGCTGCTGCTGTACTGCTGAAAGGCAGATTTCCTCTTCCGGGCTTTGGGCAGGCCGGTAGCAGATTCCCCAATCCAATACAACCGCGCCGTTTTCTTCACCGAGGGTAGCCTGCGCTACAGCGCTCAAAGCCCTGATCTCATCTGCCTGCCCGGTTTGCAGTTCAGGCACACCCGATTGAGTTGTAAAGCTGCGCTGTCCGCCGTAAATCGTACCCGCATCATTGGTGGCATAAGCCCGAACATAGTACCGGGTTGTTACATCAAGTCCTTCAATCAGGGTCTCGAATGGCTGTGTTCCGGGTCCTTCATCCGAACAGTTATCCTCAATCGTCGGATTTTCCGAAGTGCTCCAGCACACACCTTTCTTCGTAACGGGCCTTCCGAAATTCGTCTCAAATACGCCCCCGGTAATGGCGGCAGTCGCAAGAGGTTGTACCGGCGCCGTATTCAGATCCGGGGTCGGGATGTAGGCCCCGCTTTCCTCATCGTAGGGGTTGTCAAAAACCGGCTCGGTTGGGCTGGTGCAGTAGAGCAGGGCGGCGGCGAGCAGCAGGCTGGTGAGGAGGGTAAGGGAGAGCTTTTTCATGGCGGGAGGTGTTTCGGGGCTGTTCGGGTTGGGCATCAGCATCAGAAGCGGAGGGTGAGACTTGCACCCTGCGGGCCGAAGCCCGCCTGCACGGTTTGGCGGCTGTCGCGGTAGCCGTAGCGGGGGCGGAGGATGAGTACATCGAGCATCTGCACGGCATACACGCCGCCGAAGACGGCGAGGCCGAGCATCATGTTATCATAGGCCGTGCTTTGGTTGCCAAATTCCTTCAGCACATCGGCGCGGAAGCGGGCAGCATCTTCGAGAGAGGAAGCCTGCTGATATCTCAGCTGAGCGTTTTCGTAGCGCTCGCCGGCGGCAAGGTAGTCGAAGCGGGCCCAGACGGTAAATCCGGCCGCGGCAGCCGCACCGGCGAGGTAGAAGTAGCCGCGGTTGCGGTTGGTATAGAGGTGCCCCGTGCCCGGCAGCAGGGCCGAGAGCAGCACGGCCTGCCCTTTCGAGGGGAGCAGCACCAGGTTTTGATCAACTACCGCTGCGGAGCCGACCGTTACCCTGATTTTCTGCCGGGAAAGATGCGGGTGCCGGACTTCAACTTCATAGCTGTCCGGCACTACCGAGATGCTGATTTCCCCCTGTCCGCGACGCTCGCCGTTGATGAAAATTTCAGCATCGGGCATATCGGTGCTCACATTCAGGATGCCCCGCGGCAGCTGTTCCCGCCGCTGCCGGTCCTGCCGGGCGGCAAGGCTTTCGAGCACAACCGTAGTATCGATGCGCTCACCGGGCCGGGCGTTGACCCGCAGGCTGAGGTCGGCATAACCCTGAGCCGATACCACAACCGTACGCAGCCCGCGCTCCAGGTTGATTTCACTACGGTTGTTCGTAGCAGGCGCATTGCTGTCGGTGGCACGGAGCTGAAAGTTCGGCGCATTGGCCCGAACCCGCAGGGTAGCAAAATCCGGACTCAGCTCAGGGGCAAGGAAGCTCGTTTCGCCGGGGCGTATAGTGATGTTTCCGGAAACCGGCTGGAAAAAATTCCGCTGTATCCGAAAGCTGTAGGTACCGGCATCGATCTGCACCGGCTGCTGCCGCTGATAGGGCTGCAGGCGCTCATCGCCCCCGGCCGTATTTCGCAGGAAAAGCTGCGCATCGGGAGTGTTCACCACCAGGAACCCGTAGGTCGGCCGCAGGCTGACCTCAAGCATGCTTGTCCGGCCGGGTTCAATGGTGAAGCGGCCGGTTTCATCTTCGTAGTTCGGGCGGCTGATGCGGTAGCTGTAGGTGCCGGTATCGAGCCGGATGCTGCGGTTGGGCGTGTAGGTCACCCGGTACTGGGGCACCTCATCCGTTGCGAGAAAAAGCGTGGCGTTGGGGGTATTCAGGTTGAGGAAACCGAAAGTGGGGGTCAGCACCACATCGCGCACGGTGGGCCGCAGCGGATCTACGCGCACAATCACGTGCTTGGTTTCGTGGTCGGGAAGCTCAACGCGGATATTATAGGTTTGGGCGATGATATTGGTGAAGCTGTGCGGCGTGCTGTAGGTGCCGGGCAGGCCTTCGACAGTGAAGGCCGCGCCGGAAGGCTCCGAGCGGATAAGCAGGTCGCCGGTATCGGTGATACTGCGGTCCTGCGGATCTATGCGGAGCTCGATCACCTGCCGGGCATTCAGCACGCCCGTACTCATGCGGGCCTCCATGTAACCGGGCGCGCGGAAGTAGAGCGCCTGCGGCCGGGGCAGAATAATAACCCGGTACACCCCCGAAGCCGGGTCGCTCAGATCAGCAATGACATCAAGGTTGGAAGCTATGCTGAGGTTGGGGATGCTGCTCTCGATGTACACGGCCGCATAGCCGGGGTAATCCTGAAATACAAAAGCGCGGTTGTTGGTTACGCGCTCGACTTCCATCTGCCGCAGCACCTGCGCCTGCGCGGCGGACCCGGGCAGCAGGGCGGGCAAAAGCAGGGCACACATCACAAAAAGCCAAAGCGAAGCAAAAAGGGCACCGGGTGCAGTAAAAGGCGATTCAAGCGGAGTTTCAGAATGCATAGCGACAAAACAATGAAAAGAATATTATCAAAGCCCGACGCGCACTGTTAGCAATCCGTGATTTTTTCGGGCTTCTTGTAAAGATATTGTTTTGAGCTTTAAAGCTGAAGTAAAATCGGTGCCTGGTAGAAATTATCTGGCATACCGGGGCGGTACTGGCTTCGTGTCCTTCGTGAGATCCTTTGCGGCCTTTGTGGTAAAAATCAGCTGCCGGTTTTAACCGCGAAGGGCGCGAGGGGTTGCGCGAAGGGGGGCAAAGGAGCAGCCTGATTGGGCTCCATCCCCCATCATCCCCAAAAAAAATCCGCGCAAATCCGGCCCGATCCGCACAATCCGCGTGCCATCTCATCACCCCACGTCCGCTTTTTCGCGCCTTGCTACGGTGAGCAGCCAGATGATGCCGGTGAGTACGAGGCCGGCCGAGAAGATCAGGATGGCGGTTTGCAGCTCCAGGATGTTGAACTCCAGCAGCAGCGACACAGCAAGGGTCGAGAGCGACTGTGCGACAGTGAAAAGCAGGAATTCCGCGCTGAACACCCGGCCGCGGAAAGCATCCGGCGCGCGTTTTTGCAGGAGAACGGTGCTTGAAACCCAGTTTGCGCCCGAGGCTATATGCGAGAGGAAAACGAGGGTCATCATCACCCACAAAGAAGCGGTGAGCCCGACCCCGAAATAGAACAGCCCGGCGATCACCATCGCGGCGCCCATACCGGCGACCCAGCGGTTTTCGTTGCTCGCGTATTTGCGGTGCAGCACGGGTCCGACGGCGGTGCCCGCGCCCCGTGCCGCATAGAGCAGCCCGAGCCCGGCGCTGCCCATCAGCAGCACCTGATCGGAAATCAGAATGAGCATGTACACCAGGCCGCCCATGAAGATGGTCATCCCCCCTTTGGCCATCGCCGGACGATACACCCGGCCGGTTTTCCAGAGATAGCGGTAACCGTCCATGATGCCCTTGATCGGGTCGCGCAGGCTTTCAAGGGTTGCCGCGTCGCGCACATGCGGGATTGTCGCCCGGAAGATAAAAATGGTGCTGAGGATGTAGCCGAGCCCGTTCATTACGAAAACGGCATCGGTGCCGAAGGCGGCAGTTGCGAGCCCGCCGAGGCCCATGCCGCTGGTAAAGATGATGCTCCAGGAGAGGTTCGATAGGATGTTGGCGCGCACCAGCTCCTCCGGAGAGGTGATGTTAGGAATGGAAGACTGCTTGGCCGGCTCGAAGACCGCTGCGAACATCATCTGCACGGCAGTCATCACATAGATAAGCCAGAGCAGCTCGGGTTCACGCACGAAGAGGAAGCTGAGCACCGCGAATCCCCGGCCGAAATCGCAGACAATCATGAGCATCCGCCGGTCGAAGCGGTCGGCGATGTAGCCTGCAAAAGGCGAAAACACCGCGAAGCTCATCATCTTAATTACGATGATGAGGCCCAGCAGCAGCTCCGATCCGGAAAACTCGATAATGAGCGCATAAACGGCCAGCACGCCGAACCAGTCGCCCAGGTTGGAGACCATCTGCGAGAACCACACCCGCCGGAAGTTGGCGTTGCTGCGGACCAGCCTGTAATACGGGTTTTCGGAAAGGCTTTGCAAGAAAAGGTGTTACGGGGTTGAAGGTTGAGAGGCTTGCTGAACGACTTGTTTTGCGGAATGATTCCAATCGGACGGCAGACGGCGGACGGCGAACCGCTGTATTTTTTGAATGCCAAGGTACGGGTTTTATGGCACGCGGATTTCTTTATTCCTGTTGCAATGCTCCCCCTTCGCGGTCTTCGCGCTAACCTTCGTGACCTTCGCGGTTAAACCACGTCCCGCTGATTTTTACCGCGAAGGGCGCAAAGGATGGCACGAAGGGCAAATTCGCGGTTAATAACATGGCAACGTACCCACATTGTAATTATATTTCACTTCATACTTCCAACCCACAGCACAACAGCATGAAAACAAAACTGATTCGCATCGGCAACTCTCAGGGGGTCCGGATTCCGAAGCCTCTGATCGAGGAAAGCGGCCTCAGCGGCGAAATTGAGATGATTCTCCGGGATAATGAAATCGTGCTGCGGGCGGCTGAGCCGAGCCGTAAGGGCTGGAATGCCGCCTTTCGGAAAATGGCCGCGCAGGCTGATGATCAGCTTGAGGACTGGTCCGGCAGCGAACCAAACTCCGAATGGGATGAAACCGAGTGGAGCTGGGAGGACACATCCGGTGAAGAGATTTGAAGTGCACCTGATTTCGCTCGATCCCACCAAAGGCTCGGAAATCCGCAAAACCCGGCCCTGCGTCATCATTTCCCCCGATGAAATGAACCGGCACATCCGCACCGTTATTATCGCCCCGCTCACTTCAACGCTCAAAAAATACCCGACGCGGGTCACTACCCGATTCGCCGGGCAAAAGGGTCAGATCGTACTCGATCAGATCCGCACGGTTGACAAAAGCCGGCTCATCAGGCAGCTCGGCACTATTGATGACGCCACCGCAGCCCGGGTGCTGGAAGTACTGCAGGAAATGTTCGCCCCCTAAAGCGATTGATGGCACGCGGATTGGGCGGATTGAGACGGATTCACGCGGATTTTTTTTAGGATGATGGATACGAAGCCTATCAAAGCTCCGATGCCGGAAAAGCATCCCCTTCGCGGTCTTCGCGTTACCCTTCGTGACCTTCGCGGTTAAAACCTCAATTCCGGAATTTACCACGAAGGGCGCAAAGGATGGCACGAAGGGCACTAAGGATTTTTTTATGGCGTAAAAATTATGCCTGCGTTTTTATCTGCCTGATTTGTCCAAACTATTTCCACTTTGCCAGGTTTTCTTTAATCCGCTGTTTGGCTTCCTCGTGGGTTAGAACCCTGCCGGCTGAGATTTGCCGTTCTGCCTCGAGCAGGTCTTCCATCAGCTCGATTTTTTCCTGCATGCGCTGGTACTCCGAAACATCTACCAGCACAGCCGCACTTTTACCATGCTGCGTGAGAACGATCGGCCGTTTTTCTGTTTTGATGCGGTCAATGAAATCAGCCGCATGTTTCCGAAATTCAGAAACCGGCTGAATGTCTTTGTTAATGTCGAGTCGTGCAGTTGCCATAGGAGGTTGAATTTATTTTAAACATACTTTTAAAAGTACAAATAATTCTTCGTACTTGCCGGTTCTTTGAAAGTGGATTTTTTAGGATGATGTACATGAAGCCTCTCAAAGCTCCGATGCCGGAAAAGCCTCCCCCTTTCGCGGTCTTCGTGTTACCCTTCGTGACCTTCGCGGTTAAACCACGACCCGCTGATTTTTACCACGAAGGGCGCAAAGGATGGCACGAAGGGTTTAAGGTTTTTCCTGCTCCTTCGCTTATTTTAATCTTCGTCACCCGTCATCACCTCTTCACCTTTCCCCCCATGACCCGCTTTGCTGCTGCGCTCCGGATTTTGTCGTTGCTCCTGTCTGCTGCGGGTTCAGGCGTGTTTCGGGGGATGCGCTCCCATGCCGGCGCCCGGCACCTGATGCAGGTCTGCTTTTTGGGACTCACGCTTTCCGTCAGTTTTACGGCTTCAGTTTGGGCCCAAAACGGGATGCCCTCCGCGCCCGCACTTCCGCTCGTTCAGGCAGACGGCGCCCTGAGCTGTGCGGAGCTGAAATCCTCTCCGGGCTTGCCTCACGGAGGATTCGGGTGGTTTTCGGGGGATGCCCACAGCCATGCTGATCCCGGTTTCCGGGTCGGCTATTACGGGCTCAACCTCGATATCGATCCGGACGAGGAGCGCATCAGCGGACACGCGGACCTGCTGCTGCACTTTCCGCAGGGCAAGGCGCGCATCACCCTTGAACTGAACCGCAGCCTGCACATTTCGGGAATCACGGATGCTGCTACCGGGGCTGAGCTGCCGTTTACACGCAGTGCGGGTCCGGTAGATTTTCTCGTGGAGATTGAGCTCGCCGCCCTCCCCGACACCGAAACACAGCGCCTCATCCGGATTGCGTACGAGGGGCGGCCGGGCAGCACCGGCTTCGGCAGTTTTGTGTTCACGCGCAGGGGCGGGGCACCGCACTTCTGGTCGCTGAGTCAGCCCTTCGGCGCGCGGGACTGGTTCCCAAACCTCAACACACCGGCCGTGAAGGCCGATTCATCGGATGTGATAGCCCGCATCCCCGACGGCCTCACCCTGGCTTCCAACGGACTCCTCGTCCGGGAAACGCCGCTACCTAACGGGCATACCGAGTGGCACTGGCGCTCCCGCTATCCCATCGCGCACTACCTCATTTCGGTGGCAGCCGCGCCTTACGTGAGCTTCACCGACTACTTCCGGCACAGTCCGCAGGATTCCCTGCCGGTCGTCAACTTCGTGTACCCCGATGCCGATACGCCCCTGCTGCGGGAGCAGGCCCGCCTCACCCTGCCCATGCTTGCGCTGTTTACAGAGCTTTTCGGCCCCTATCCTTTCCTCAGCGAAAAATACGGGCACGCCATGTTCGGACGGCGCGGCGGCATGGAGCATCAGACCATGAGCTCGATGCATAATTTTTCGCGGGCGCTTGTGGCACACGAGCTGGCGCATCAGTGGTTTGGCAACGCGATAACCTGCGCGCGCTGGGAAGACATCTGGCTGAACGAGAGCTTCGCGACCTACGCCGAGGGCCTGGTGATCGAAGCCTTCGACGGACCCGCGGCCTTTCGCGAGTGGCGGCGCGGGGTGATCGGGCAAATCACGGCTGAACCGGCGGGCCGCGTGTTTGTGCCCTCTGAGCGTATTGATCCGTCAGCGCCGGATGCTTCGGTCGCCCGCATTTTCCGCTACCGCACAAGCTACCTCAAAGGCGCGATGGTGCTGCATCAGCTGCGAATTTTACTGGGGGATGATGCCTTTTTCGGCCTGCTCCGAAGTTGGGTGCAGGGCGACTTTCTGCACGGCTCGGCAACAACCGAAGATTTTATCGCCCATGCGGAGGCCTTCAGCGGAGCGCCGCTGCGGGGCTTTTTTGATACCTGGATCTACGGGCTTGCCCATGCCGAGCTCGGGCTGCGCTACGCGGTGCGTCCGGTTTCGGATCACTCCGGCCAAGGCTACCTGCTGCGGCTTCAGGCGGCAACGCGTGCTTCAGCGGAGGGTCCGGCGGATTGGTCCGTGCCGCTGCAGCTCCGGATTCCCGAAGCCGGCGGCACGCGCGACACAACGCTGAGCCTGCCGCTGCCGTCACCGGGCGAGCCCCTCGAAGCGGAATTCCGGCTTCCCTTCCCGCCGGCCGTGCCCGAACCCGACCCGGAATCGCATCTGCTGCTTGGCCGCGCCGACGTTTTCCCCGGCAGCTTTGCCGATATCGGCCGCGAACTTCCCGGCGGACTCCAGCTGCTTCCGCCCTACCCCAACCCCTTCAACGCCCGCGTGCTCATCCCCTTCACTCTGAGCGAGCCGGCCGAAATCCGGGCAGAAATCTATGATTTGAACGGCCGGCGGGTAACGGTTCTTTTTGAAGGATTGATGCTCACCGGCGAACATCTGCTTCCGTGGCAGGCCGGCAGCGCAGCAAGCGGCGTCTATTTTGTAGTGATGCGCGCAACAGGCCGCACCGAAGTACGGGCCGTTACCCTGGTGAAGTGAGTGCGGGCTGATTCGGAAATAATGGAACGCTGATGAGGCGGATTTTCAAACGCGGATTCAAACAACATATCCGCGCAAATCCGCGCTGCCCCGCATCCGAAAAATCCGCGTGCCATCAGAGAGCCTTAAAGCCCCCGCTCAATCCGCGTGCCATCAGAGCCTGAACGCCCCCGCCCGCCCGCCTGTTTACATCACCATCACGCATTGAAAAAACAGCGAATTAAGCGTATTTTACAAGGCTAATCCAAATTGATTCCGAAAACGTATTTATGATCGAAACCAAAGAAAAACTCCCCTACAAGGTAAAAGACATCAGTCTGGCCGAATGGGGCCGCAAGGAAATTAAAGTCGCCGAGGCAGAAATGCCCGGCCTCATGGCGCTTCGCGAAGAGTACGGCCAAAGCAAGCCTCTCAAAGGCGCACGCATCGCCGGCTGCCTGCACATGACCGTGCAAACCGCCGTTCTCATTGAAACCCTCGTTGAGCTGGGCGCCGACGTTACCTGGTCGAGCTGCAACATCTTCTCCACACAGGATCACGCAGCAGCAGCCATCGCCGCAGCCGGCGTTCCGGTGTACGCCTGGAAAGGCATGAGCGAAGAAGAGTTCAACTGGTGCATCGAGCAGACCCTGTTTTTCCCTGATGGTCAGCCGCTGAACATGATTCTCGACGACGGCGGCGACCTCACCGCTATGGTGCACGACGACTACCCCGAGCTGCTTGAAGGCATCCGCGGCCTCTCCGAAGAAACCACAACCGGCGTTCACCGCCTGTATCAGATGGCCAAAGAAGGCACGCTGAAAGTTCCGGCCATCAACGTGAACGACTCCGTTACCAAGAGCAAATTCGATAACCTATACGGCTGCCGGGAGTCCCTCGTGGACGGCATCAAGCGGGCAACCGATGTGATGATTGCCGGCAAAGTGGCGGTTGTGGCCGGTTACGGTGATGTGGGCAAAGGCTCAGCCGAAAACCTGCGCTCCTACGGCGCCCGCGTTATCGTTACCGAAATCGACCCCATCTGCGCGCTTCAGGCCGCTATGGACGGTTACGAAGTGAAGAAAATGGATGATGCGGCCCGTGAAGGCAACATCTTCGTGACCGCTACCGGCTGCAAGGATGTAATCCGCGCCGAGCATTTTGAGGTGATGAAAGATCAGGCCATCGTGTGCAACATCGGTCACTTCGATTCCGAGATTCAGGTGAAATGGCTCAACGCCAACGGCAAAAAAGACACCATCAAAGATCAGGTTGATGCCTACACCCTGCCGAACGGCAACACCATCTACCTGCTCGCCGAAGGCCGCCTCGTGAACCTCGGCTGCGCTACAGGTCACCCGAGCTTTGTGATGTCGAACAGCTTCACCAACCAAACCCTTGCGCAAATCGCGCTTTGGACCCGTCCCGAAGAGTTTTCTGTTGATGTGCACGTGCTCCCGAAAGAGCTTGACGAGAAAGTAGCCAAGCTGCATCTCGCCAAAATCGGCGTTGAACTCGACGAGCTTACCCCCGATCAGGCACAGTACCTCGGCATTAAGCAGCAGGGTCCGTTCAAGCCGGATTATTACCGCTACTAAGCGGCACTGCTCCGGGCAGATGCGCAGCACGGTTCTCTTTGCGCAGCTGCTTCCCAAAAATTAAAAAGCCGCCCTTCGAAGTGAGGGGCGGCTTTTTTTGTGCCTGCCAGGTCCGTTTTAAAGCTGATTCAGGCCGGCTGAATCCGGGGCATCATTTTGGCTGAATTATCGATTCAAGTATTTTGCTTGCTTCTTGCCATTCCTCCATCAGCTCCGGTAACAGGGCCTCTTCAAATGCTGTATCGGGACGGGTCCGGAGTTTGTGTTCAGCTGCTTCGGCTAAGGCGGTTATCCTGAAGAGGCATCCGTTCATGCTTGTTCCCTTCAGTTTGTGCAGCAGCCTGCCAAGCCTGTCTGCCTGCCCGGCCTTAAATGCATCGGAAATTTGCCCGAGTAAAACAGGAATATCGGTAAGCAATAAAGAAATCACTGTTGTGGCAACCTTCTCGCCGCCCCGGGCCATAAGCCTGTTCTTATCAAAACGCAGCGGCGTATTATCAGCCCGGTTCGTCGTCTTAGTATCCGTTTCGGAGTCGTGATCAGCATAATCCCAAATTACAGCCCGCAATTTTTCGGACTCTACCGGCTTGGTAATAAAACGGTCCATTCCTGCGCGGTAACACTGCTCGATCTGCTCTTTTAGTACGCCGGCAGAAAGGCCGATTACCGGAACGTATCTGCCGGTTTCCCGCTCAATTTTACGGATTGCTTCGGTTGCTCCGAGGCCGTCTTTTTCCGGCATCTGTACGTCCATGAAAACCAAGTCGGGACTGCATTCGATGTACTTTTCGATGGCGGCATGGCCGTTTTCAGCTTCGTAAATGTCACAGCCGGGTATAATCTCCTGTAGCATGGCCCGGGTCAGCAGCAGATTCATGGGTACATCATCCGCTACGAGAATCTTCATTTTTTTCTCTGTGGGCACCATCATCTGCTCATCCGCCGACCTTAGGCCGGCAACCTCTGTGCTGCCGGGTGTGGTATGGATGTGCTCAAGAGCGTTCAGTAGCTGCGACTGCTTTACAGGTTTGGAAATGAGATACCGCACCCCGAGCCGCTCGCATTCCTCAAAAAGCCCGGAAGTATCCCCTGAGCCATGCATGAGAATTACAGGCAATGTTTCCGGATGCAGCTGCATGTTTTCCCGGATGTAGCGGATCATTTCAATACCGTTCATGCCGGGCATACGGTAGTCACACAAAACGGCATCGACATCCTGCTGCTCCAGGGCCCTCAGGGCTGTGGCTGCACTGTCGCAGGGAAGAGTTCCCAGCCCTGCTACCGCAAGTGTGCGCTGTAGTATTTCGCGGTTACGCGCATTATCGTCCGCAATCAGCACATTTTTAAGCCGGATTGGCCTTTCCTGTTGAAAACGCGGAGCGAGCTCCGTTTGCACCATAATTTCAAAATGAAATACTGAGCCTTTACCGGGTATGCTCTCTACCTCAATTTTCCCGCCCATTTTCCTGACAATCATATCTGATATCGCCAGACCAAGACCGGTGCCGCCGTATTTTCGGGTTGTGGAGGTATCTGCCTGCGAGAATGATTTGAACAGTTTTTCGCGCTGTGATTTTGTGATTCCGATACCGGTATCACGTACCGCTACCTGAATGGCACGCTGCTTTTGATTTTCGGCTGTACAGCGGATAATCAGGGCGACTTCCCCCTCATCCGTAAATTTAACCGCATTACTCAGCAGGTTGGTTACAACCTGACGCAGGCGCACAGGATCAACCCAGGCAAAGCGGGGCAGTTCCGGGTCGGCATCATACAGGATTTCAAGCTGTTTCTCACCGGCTGCATAGGTAATAACGTCAATACAGCTCTCAAACAAAGCGTCCATATCCGTCCGGATTTCTTCCAGTTCAAGCATGTTTGCTTCAATCTTTGAAAAATCCAGGATATCATTAATAATGCCCAGCAGCGACCTGCCCGCGGTATTTGCATTTTCAACATACTGTTTCTGAACGGGTGAAAGACCGGTATTTTTTAACAGCTCGGTAAAGCCGATCACCCCGTTCAGGGGAGTGCGGATTTCATGACTCATGGCAGCCAGGAACCGGCTTTTGGCAACACTGGCCGATTCCGCTTTTTCTTTCTCCCTGATGAGCTGTTCCCTTAACTTCTTGCCTTCCGTAACATCCTGCTGAATGCCGAACCAGCGGCTGTCGCCGTTTTCAAAGAAAACGGGTGTTGATTCAATCAGGGCGTAGCTTACCTTTCCGTCAACGATAATCCTGCCTTCCCATCTGAACCGCTTTTTTTCGCGCATAGCCTCAGCGTTCAGTGCCATAAAGTCATCGAGTTCATCGGGATGAAACAGTTTAAAGCTCAGAGCAGCATCCTGCAGGATCTCTTCCCGGCTGAGGTTATTCATGGCACACCATCCGTCACTCACGTATTCGAAATCCATGCTTCCGTTTGCCCGTACCCAGAATACATAAACCCCGACGGAAACATGATCTACCAGATCATTAAAGCGCTGCAGACTTTCGCTCAGTGCCTTTTCCGCCTTTTTGCGGTCAGTGATATCTGCGAGCACGCCTTCCCAAACCGTTGAGCCGTCCGGCAGGGTGCGCGGAACAGATTCAGCGGTAATCCAGCGCGTTTCACCATCCACAACAACTCTGGTTTCGCCAAAAAACGGACTTTTTGTTTCAAAGGTTTTCACATTCAGAGCCACCCACTCATCGAAGTCGTCAGGGTGCACACAAGCAAAGCCCTTCATGGGGTCAGATGCGGCCTCTTCCCGGCTCAGACCGGTGAGCTTCAGAAAACGGCTGCTCATAAAAGAAAAATAGGCCAGCCCGCCATCGGGTGGCTGCACCATGGTATAGGTGCCGATGGGTATGTTTTCCGTGAGGTCATACGCGGTTTTCTGAAGTTTAGCTTCAGCTGTACGAAGCGCCGCTTCCGTTTTTTCACGCTCGCTTATATCCACCTGAACCCCGAAATGACCGGTAACCCGGCCCTGTTCGTCGTACATGCAAACGTAGTCGCCTTCAATCAGCATAGGTGTGCCGTCGAACTTTTGTTCCCGTGTTTGCACATGCCATCTCCCCCTGTCAAACAGCCCCCTCCAGATTGCGCGGCCATGTTGCCGATTATGCCTGAAAAGTTCACCAACCGTTATGCCGATAAATTCCTGTTCTGTAGCCCCGTACTGATCCAGCAGTGCCTGATTTACGCGCGTCATCCGCTGATGTGCAAAGATGTAATCCAGCATTTTCTCCTTATCGGTATGCTCGTTCCATTCAACAGGCTCATCCAGCATACAGATAAAAAAACCGTGCAGCGACTGATTAAAAAAAAGATCCGCCTGCTTTTTGCTTTCCAAAAGCTCGCTTTCCCTTGCCACCCGCTCTGTAATATCCTTTGCAACGGCATATACCTGATTCCCCACAAGACTCAGGTGCCATTCTATACTTTTATATGAATCGTTATTGCAACGGCTTTGGTTGGTGAACGAGGCGACAAGCTCACCCTTCAACAAGGCTTCCCAACACTGCTTTGTACGGCTTAAATCTCGGGGATGGGCCGAACTGATGAGGTTACAAAAACTCAGATCCCCGCTGCCGTAACCCAGTATCTGCTCAAAAGCAGGGTTAGCTTTTATTACTTTCCCTTCTGAGTCGGCAATACATAAGGCATCCGGGTTTATATCAAAAAAAAGCGCTGTACTTTCCCGCTGACTGTTCGCCGGCGTAATATCGGTAATAATGACGCGGAAAAGCAGTTTTTCGACCGGATACACTACGAGCTGCAGCTTCTTTCCGCTTAGCCTGCTGTAGGTTTCATAAACAGCTTCGCGACACTCGGAGGCCGTTTTGGCAAAAGCGGACAGCTCAGGATAACCGGCCTCTGCCGCTTTCTTGCCCCGGAAAACTTCAGAAGCACGCTTTCCTGCAACAGCTTCCCTGCCGAGGCCCGTAAGCTGTTCAAAAGATTCGCTGACTTCCTCAAAAATGTAATCGCAGGGCAGGCCTGCATCGTCAGGAATCAGTTTATGTGTTGCAGTTCCGATTGTTAAGTTTGTATTCATATTCAGACATACGCTTTAAATGCTTCAATTTTCCTGTGTTTTTGGGTGGCCTAAACACTTACCCTGTACCATTGAGCTTATATAAGGCTTTTGGATACCCTTTCATCCGGCAATACACATATCTGCAAAGACCCGATATTTCCTGCGGGTTGCAGTTATAAGCATGCTTCGGTGATTTTCTGTGTACTGCTTACTCTCTTCATGCAATTTAAGCCATTATTTTATTTAATTCACAGGCTGTTATTTAAAGCAGGTAAAGGCCTGCTATCGTTTCGGAAACGGCTGCGATTTTCTCCACCGCAGCACGCAAACCTTTTTTTTAGCCGGTAATCTAACCATGCTACGGATTCTTTTATTTCCGGCAAGATTGGGCTGTTAGTTTTTTAACATAACCAGGTTTCATCCCGGCAATTCTGATTCATCAGCTATTTCCTTTCCGGCGCGCTGCAGGGCCGAAGCGAGCAGACCGGAGGGCACTGCTATGATGGCTAACCCGATCATCAGAATAAAAAAGGTGAAGATGCGGCCGCCGGTGGTAATCGGGAAGGCGTCGCCGTAGCCTACCGTTGTGAGGGTCGCGACGGCCCACCACAGGCTGTGAAAAATGGAGCTAAAGGCTTCCGGCTGTGCGCTGTGCTCGAAGTAGTAAATACCGACGGCGGAAAGGTAAATGAGGAAACAGGTCGCGCTGAAAAAGATGACAAGCTCTTCTTTTATCTTTTTGAAGGCCATGTGATACCGCATCAGGGCCCGGCTGTAGCGTACAATTTTGAGAATCCGGAAGAGCTGTAGCAGCCGCACTACCCGAACCGCGCGAAGATCGACCGAGGTGAGCAGGAAAAACGGCAGTATGGCAATGAGATCGATCAGGCCGTAAAAGCTGAAGAGGTAGGCCCGCTTGTTCTCCGCCACATAAATCCGGAGCAGGTACTCGGCAGTAAACAGCAAAACCGTGATAAGCTGCGAAACATAGAGAAACGCAAGCATCGGCTCACTCAGCCCTTCAAGGGTGGAAACCGAAAAAGTGATCAGCGAAAAAATAATCAGGGCCTGAATGCTCAGGTCAAAAGCCTTTCCCGCCTTGGTATCACTTTTTTCTACGATACGTCTGAGATCCATAGCTTCCGGATTTTGTTGGGAGGGATGACCGAAATGAAAGCTGTTTTTAAAGCAGGCGATTCCGCTTACTGTGGCAGGCCTGATTCTTCCATAATAACCAATAAAATCACGTTTTGCCCGATAAACGGGCTTTCGTTTGCAGGTTTTCCCGCCTGCTTTTCGGGCAAACCGCTTCCAGCGCTGCCGCTTATTTTGGGCCGGGATGAATGTACCGGCCTCCGCTGTAGTTATAGTGAAAACAAAAATTTACAGATATTCCCTAAACAGCAGAGCTATGAAAAGAGAAGTCGTAATTATCGGAGGCGGATTCGGCGGTATCAAAACGGCCAAGATGCTGGCCAAGGCCGATGTAAACATCACCCTGATTGATAAAACCAACCATCACCTGTTTCAGCCGCTGCTGTATCAGGTTGCTACGGCGGCGCTTTCGCCTGGCGACATTGCGGTGCCCATCCGCGGCATTTTCAGCAAACAGAAAAATGTGAAGGTGATGCTGGGTGAAGTGGTGGAGGTGCTCGAAGAGCAAAAGGTTGTACGCCTGAAAGATGACCGCCTCATCCCCTTTGATACGCTCGTGGTCGCCTGCGGTGCGAAGTACAATTATTTCGGCAACCATGCCTGGGAGAAGCACGCGCCCGGCCTCAAAACGATCTCGAATGCGCTCAACATCAGGGAGCGCATCTTGCTGTCGCTGGAAAAAGCGGATCAGATCGACAGCCCCGAAGAGCAGCAGAAATACCTCAATTTTGTGGTGATTGGCGGCGGACCGACCGGTGTGGAGATGGCCGGCGCCATTGCCGAAATCGCCAAGCGTAACATGATGCGCGATTACACCAATTTCAGCCCCGAGCAAACGCACGTATACCTCATCGAAGCGGGTCCGCGCATTTTGAACGGCTACGACGATTCGCTCTCTCAAAAAGCAGTGGATATGCTCGGTGAGCTCGGCGTTGAGGTGCTTCAGGGCACGGCCGTAACCCACATTGAGCAGGACAAGGTCTTTCTTGAAGACGGCGTGATCGAATCCCCCAATATCGTGTGGGCAGCCGGCGTGGTGGCCAATGAGGTGATCGGAACGCTTGATGTGGAAACCGACCGTGCCGGTCGCGCCATCGTTGCGCCTGACATGAGCCTGCCGCGTCACCGGGATATTTTTGTGATTGGTGATGCCGTGCACATGAAAGATGACAAAGGCAATTTGCTTCCGGCCGTTGCGCCGGTGGCCATGCAGCAGGGCAAGTACGTGGCCAATCTGCTGAAAGATCCCGCCGCTTATGCCGCCGCAGAGCGCAAGCCGTTCCGCTACCTCGACAAGGGCAGCATGGCAACCATCGGCCGGGCGCGTGCCGTGGCTGACATCCGCGGACTCAAGCTCAGCGGCTTTCTGGCCTGGGCGATGTGGTCGGTTATTCACATCCTTTTCCTGATCGGCTTCCGCAATCGTCTGCACGTTTTCGTGGAGTGGATGTGGCATTATTTCACCTACAAGCGCGGCGTACGCCTCATCACCGAGCGCCCCTCCGACCCGGTTGAGCCGGAAGATGATGTTTTGGGAGATCTGCGCAAAGGCGCGTGATAACGGCGGGATGAGGCAAGGGGGCGTTTCAGCTTACTTCAATTCTTCCGTTGAAATTACCCGGATTTAAAAATATAAAAGCCTCCGGAGATGAGAATCTTCGGAGGCTTTTGAGTGTAGTTCATTTTGGAATTGGTTTGGGTAATGCAACTTAAGCAATTCAATTTCAGACTTTAAAATGGGATTAAGGTTGGGGCTTAATCCATAACTTTACATCCTGCGTAGATTCGGGTTTTTCTTTTTTGATAGTTTCCTGAAGGTATTCCGTCAGTTTTGGGACCTTAACTTTCTTATTAAACTGAAGGCTGCCCTCATCTATTTCAGGGACCCGAAACCCGTGGATATCTGTTCTGAACAACATATAGCTGATCATTTCAAACCACGCCTTTTGAGTAAGTTTCTTATTTCCCAATTGCACGCTGTAAATGCTCCAAAGCTCCCCATCACAATCTTCTGTGATATAGATATTATTCTTAAATTTTACAATTTCGCCGCTTGTATAGGAGCCATAAAAACCGGTTGTATCATAGCTGAACAGCTTTTCTGTTACTGCATTCATGGGGCGCGGAATTGACCTAAACAGCTCGGTTAAGAATGTATATTGATGAAACTCACCAATCAAATCATCATCCATTTCAACATTGGTGTGTTTTTGAATGTCTTCATGCAATTTGTCATCAAGGAGTTGTAATGACGGATTGTACCATATTGATAATTCCTCAGTTTTTTGCTTACAGACCGTGAACCCGCTGTGAAATGCATTAATCCATTTTTCCCAGGGATATTTTTTTATTTTTTTCAATATACGCTTGTCCATGGCAGCCTCGGTTTAGGGTATGGGTTAATTTGAATTTGGGATAAAGAAGATCAACATCTTCATTTTTGGTTTTGGTAATTATAAAAAGAGGTTTGCATTAATCAGGGGGGGGTCGGGGGGGGCAACCATTTTGCTCTTGGCCGGATGTGGGGCATTTCGAATCAGAAGGCAGACGCCCCACAGGCTTTGCCTTCCCATAACTGCGAATATGATCTTAATATAGATTTTAGAAAAGGTGTTCATAACTTTTCAGGATAAGCTTAAGGACTCTTGTCTGTTTTTTTTCTACGCCTCTTCCCTGCTTCAGATAATCACTGATGCCTCATTCCGGAATCGCAATCGTAGTGTCGATCGGGGCTTCGTTCAGCGTCATGAAGCTGAAGGTATAGGTTTGGCCCGGCTGCACGGGCAGCGTGATGTCCGTTTCTAAATTTCCCATAAACGGCAATACATATCCGGTCGGTCGGATGCCCCTGAACGTTATCTCATAGGCCCTGTTTTCCAGCTTTACCTGTGGCCTGCCGAACTCCCACCCGGAGCTTGACACACCTACCAAAACATCAAAGGTAATTTCACCTTCATCCGTCTGTATATCCAGGATTTCAAGTGCGGGGAGGGGCCATGTATCTGCTTCTGCTTCCTCTTTGTTGAACAGGCAGGATGTGAGGGTGAGCAGGGCTGTGATGAATAAAATTGCTGCGGGTCGGTACGCTTTCATGAATGGCTCAGCTGTTTTATTTGACTATTGGTTGTGCCGCTTTTTTCATCCTTATAGCAAGGAATCGAAAAATAAAATACGGAACCTTTCCCAGGCTCACTTTCGGTCCGGATTCTTCCTCCGTTTTTCTCCACAAACTCCTTACAGAGAATGAGTCCAAGCCCTGTTCCATCCTCATTGTTGGTACCCGATGTAGAAACATTATCATCAAGGCGGAACAGTTTTTCCAGCCTGTCTGCCCTGATACCAACGCCGTTATCTTTCACGCCAACAATAACTTCTTCAGCTTCTCCCGTTGCTGAAATAATGATTTCCCCGCCCTCTCCGGTAAACTTGATTGCGTTTGTGATCAAATTCCTGAGTACCGTACTAATCATTGGTTTATCAGCGTAAATGATTATGTCATCATTTATATCATGTGACAGAACAATCTTTTTTTGGTTCGCTGCTACACTATAAATTTTTATGTTTTCTTTGATGAGCTTTCTCAGACTTGTTTTCTCAGGATTAAACTTCATTCTGCCTGTATGAGCGCGTGACCATTCAAGCAGGTTCTTCAGTAAATTCATGGCCTGATCAGAAGATTGTTCTATCAAACCGGCATACATACCAGCAGCCTCATAATTACTGTCTGCTATTTCACTCTTAAGCAAATTACTTAATCCGCTTACAGCGCTAAACGGACTTCTGAGATCGTGTGCAATGATTGAGAAGAATTTGTCTTTTTGAGCATTGAGATCCCGCAATTTACTTTCGCTTAGCTTTAAGGCTTCTTGGGTCTGTTTCAGGTCGGTGATGTCCTGAACAGTGCCAACCATATATGCGGGTTTGCCCGCTGCATCAGGTATTGTTACTCCCTTTGCAGAGACTTGCTTTATTTCACCCGTATCTTTGCGGATAATGCGGTGTTCAATATGATAGGGCTTTCCGCTTTTTACAGCTTCTTCAAATGCTTCAGAGATAGCAGCCCTGTCATCCGGATGGGCGATTGGCAGCAGCTCTTCGGTTGTAAGTTTGGTATCACCCACGCCATGTATTCTTCTCCAGTTATCTGATAAGATCCAGCTGTCGTTTGCGATATCCCATTCCCAGCTGCCCAACTGTGCAAGCTCCTCAGCCTGAGCCATAATATCTTTCAGTTTGGCACCCTCCTCCCTGGCCTTCCTGTTTTCACGGGTATTCTCTTCATACAATGCCCTCAAGGCATCATGTGTTTGTTTTAATTCCTGAAGCTCTTTTATCAGCTCCTTTTTTGTCTTTACCGAATCATTCATAAATAACTGCTCAGCTCTGATTTAGTAAGGTTTTCTACAATCATTTGTTAAGTGCAGTGCCCTTTGGCTTAATCTTTTCCCGCCCTGTACACCATTTAATTAAGCAACACCTATTCTTTTTCGATAATACAAAAAAAAGTCGAACAACAGGAATGCTATGGCGTCCTGAAATTCAATTATGCCCTCCACCGAAACGCGATCAGCCCGTCCTCAGTCCCGAAATACCAGTTTAAAAGTCGTACCCGCATTAACCCGGCTTTCAACGGTAATCTGCCCGCCCATTTCGGCCATGTGGGTTTTTACGAGATACAGACCTATGCCCTTGCTGTCTTTATTTTTGTGGAAAGTCTGGTTCAGACCGAAAACTTTGTCTTTCTGCTTCTCACTGTCAAACCCGATACCGTTATCGGAGAACGTAAGCGTCTTTTTCCCGCCGGTGATTTCATTTTTTATGATGATGACCGGATCGCGCTTCGGATGCGCATATTTGATCGCGTTGGAAATCAGGTTCAGGAAGATACTCTCCAGGTATTTTGGGTTAAACCTCACGGACTCAAAAGCGCTCAGATCGGTCTGAAAGCTTGTGTTGGAATCTTTAATCAGCGTTTGAATGGCCTTTTTTGTGGTTGCTATCACATCCTCTATCCGCACATCTGCGAGTTTTCGTTCCGCCGGATTTTGATTTTTGAGGTTATCCACAAAGCCGTCAAGGGTCTCTTTCAGGTTTTCAGCGGAGGTCTGCAGCATGCCGATAAATTCCCTGGTTTCTTCGTTCGTTATTTCAGAGAGATCAATCAGGCTGAAAATGGAAATCAGGTTGCTGACCGGCGCCCTCAGGTCGTGTGAGGTCGTGTAGTTGAGCTGCTTGAGGCGGCTGTTATGATTGCTCAGCTCAGCAAGCAGCTGATTGCGCTCAGCCTCGTGCTTCTTTTTATGGGTGATGTTTTTTGCAATGGCATACACCAGCTGCTGCTCCTGAACCGGAATGGAGGTCCAGGCAAACCAGAGCTCGTCGCCCTGTTTGGTGATGTAGCGGTTTTCGAAATTGGTGAGCGGCTTCCCTTCAAGGATGTTCTCCCGGTATAGTTGGGTGGCCTCCCTGTCGTCAGGATGCTGAAAAAAGCTGATCGGCTCAGACAGCAGTTCGGCCTCGGTATAGCCCAGCAGGCTGCAAACGGCAGGATTCACTCTTTTGAAATAACCGTCAAAGCCCGCAATACACAGCAAATCATGCGAAAGCTCAAAAAACGGCTCTAAGGGGTACGCCTGCTCCGTCTTCCTATCATTTTGATTATCCATATCCATAAGGTTGGGTTTGGATTACGCCCTACGTTTGGGGCGAAACAGTCATCCGGCCCTGATTGAGAATATAAGCAACGATGCCGGCTTATGTGCAGACAAGGTTTTTGCCCTGCTAAACCTCCTTGCAGGTGAGGTAGTCAAGCACCTGCACCATAAGCTCGTTTATACCCGCATAACAGGCGGGCGGGGCGGCGCGCAATTCCTGCTCGGTTTGCACATAGGTTGCCGGAAGCAGCTCGCGACGACCGTTCCGGATCATGGAGTCCGCGCATTCCGGCGTTGTTTCGAGGTGAAACTGAAGGCCGATGGTGCGCGGCCCCATCTGAAATGCCTGATGCAGGCAGCCTTCGCTGTAAGCCAAATGTGCTGCTCCGGGAGGAAGACCGAAGGTTTCCCCATGCCAGTGAAAGACGTTTACTTGCTCCGGAAACCGGAAGGTGAAGGTGCCGGGTTCGTGCCTGCAGGCTTTCACCGGAAACCAGCCGATTTCTTTATGCCTGCCGGGGTACACCCTTGCCCCGAAAGCAGCCGCAATCAGCTGCGCGCCCAAACAGATACCAAGCACGGCTTTCCCCGACTGCACCGATTCCCTGATAAAAGCCTTCTCCGCAATCAGCCAGGGAAGCTCCGCTTCATCATTCACACTCATCGGTCCGCCCAGCGCAATCAAAAGATCGAAGTCCGCCTGCCGGGGCAACGAAACCGACTCAAAAAACCGGGTTGTCGTTACCGTAGCCTTCCGGGATGCTATCCAGGAGTGAATACTTCCGGGCCCCTCAAACGGGACATGCTGTAAGATGTGGACTCGCATTTGGGGGTTAGGTTGGGGGATTGGGGATGATTTGATAAAGCTAACACAAAGCTGAGCGCAAAGCCGAGGCACCCGGACACTCAAAACCCGGGAAGGTGAGGCCCTGAGTAAAAAGTAGCGTGTGAAAATAGGGGAATCGTATTTGCATCAGGGCAATAAGGCAGCTGTTTTTCCCGGTTTCCGGTGGTGAAAACGGGTTGGCTTTCAGCTGCATGGCATTTCATAGCATGGTTTGAAGAGGCGATCACCGGCACCACCTTCAATACAGTACCTATAGGTTCAGCCGCATCAGTACTCGCGGAAAACCATCAAGGACGGATTTTGTATCGGCTACCTGACGAAAGCCGGCTGACTCAAAGAGGGCCTTTGTGCCAACATACGCCATGGTCGTATTGATCACCTTGCCCGCGTTTTCCAGCGGGTAGCCTTCCAGTATCGCTGCACCCTCGCCGCGTGCAAATGCTATAGCCCCCGCAAGCAGCTGATGCGAAATTCCTTTCCTTCGGTGACCGGGCTTGACCCGGATGCACCATACGCACCAAACATCGGCATCGTCTAAACGGGGGATGGTCCTGCTCCGGTCAAATGTGGTTTCGCGCCGAGGGGCTACGGCCGCCCAGCCCACAGCTTCGTCACCATCATAGGCCAGGACCCCAATGGGCCCCGCCTTCAGCATCTCCGCTACGCGCTCACCTCTGGCCGGGCCCGTGAGGGCATTGTTCTCTTTGGCAGGGAGTCTGTACGTGAGGCACCAGCAAACACTGGCGTCAGGATGCTTAGGCCCCACAACTTCCTTAACGTCCGCAAAGACGGTTGCCGGTTTTACTGTGATCATTGTGTTTCTTTTGGAATTTGACGACCCAGCATTTCTTCTGCGAGGCGACCATGCCCGAATATAAGCAACAATGGCTTACACATCAGCAGGATACGAAATACCGCGAAGCGCTATGCTTTGTTATACCCACAGATTTAAGTTCGGGATTTCCAGTACCCAGGTTTTCGCCTTAAGCACATAACAGCAAAAATTGTGATCTGATCTTTTTCAACTGAATAGATGATTCCATAGGGAAAGCGAGAGACTAAAAATCTACGTTCAGTTTTCGTGA
>JAFIET010000093.1 GCA_020832405.1 Balneolales bacterium | reverse complement strand
AAAAAAGTGGTGATGAGGCGTGGCTGCGGATTTCGGGAACTCCGATATCGGAATCTGCTTATTTTGATTAAAGCTAAATAAGCAGCTTTAAAAGCAAACGCCGAACTATTAGCGAAAATTCGCTAAATGACGTTGGGATAATCCGCCCATAAATCACTATTTTAGAGCTCTGTATTTGGCAACATAAATTAAGGCCGGGTACTGTACACAATGTTACAGAAATGCTCCGAAAAGGGCTTTCAGAAACCAGGCTTTACATTTTGCTTATGTTGATTTTCAGGCAGAACGTTCGAAACAGTAATCACCGAAATCATTTCAATTCCGGGAACTAATATTATGAGTAATTTGAAAAATTTTGCAGGCAGCCGCGCCACCCTTCAGACCAAAAGTGGCTCAGGTGTTATTTATCGGCTGGATGCCCTCGCCAAAGCGGGTATCGGACAAGTGGACCGGCTACCATTTTCTATTAAGGTCCTGCTGGAGTCGGTACTTCGTGAATACGACGACTATGTAGTAACCGAAAAAGACATTACCCTGCTCGCAAACTATGATGCTGCATCACCGGCGCAGGAAGAAATCCCTTTTAAGCCTGCACGCGTAGTGCTGCAGGATTTCACCGGTGTGCCCTCCGT
Source organism: Balneolales bacterium (assembly GCA_020832405.1). Classification (GTDB taxonomy): domain Bacteria; phylum Bacteroidota; class Rhodothermia; order Balneolales; family Cyclonatronaceae; genus Cyclonatronum. The sequence continues at coordinate 10,955 of JAFIET010000093.1, read as the reverse complement.
AGTTGACCTCGCGGCCCTTCGGTCTGCCATGGCCCGCGCCGGCGGCGACCCGCAAAAAATTAACCCCGTTGTACCGGTCGATCTCGTTATTGATCACTCTGTTCAGGTTGATTCCTTTGGTCAGGAGTTTGCCTTCATGTTTAACCGCGAGAAAGAGTTTGAGCGTAACCGCGAGCGCTACGAGTTTCTCCGTTGGGGGCAGAAAGCATTCAAAAACTTCAGCGTTGTGCCGCCTGCCCGCGGCATCGTGCATCAGGTGAACCTGGAGTACCTTGCCAAGGCGGTCTGGAGCCGTCAGGAAAACGGCGAAACCATTTTCTACCCCGATTCCCTCGTAGGTACCGACTCACACACAACCATGATCAACGGTCTCGGAATCGTTGGCTGGGGCGTTGGCGGTATTGAGGCGGAAGCCGTTATGCTGGGACAGCCCATCTACATGCTTATCCCGGAAGTAATCGGGTTTAAAATTACCGGAAAAATGCCGGAAGGCGTTACCGCAACGGACCTCACGCTCACCGTAACCCAAATGCTCCGCAAGAAAGGCGTAGTAGGCAAGTTTGTTGAGTTCTACGGCGATGGTCTTTCAAGCATGAGCCTGCCTGATCGGGCAACAATTGCCAACATGGCACCCGAGTACGGGGCAACCATGGGCTTCTTCCCGATCGACAAAGAATCGCTGCGCTACATGATGCGTACCGGCCGCTCTGCTGATCTTTGTGATACTGTAGAGCGCTACACCAAAGAGCAGGGTCTGTTCCGCGAAGACGGCATGACGGATCCGATTTTCACCGATACCCTGCATCTTGATCTTTCAACCGTTGAGTCATCACTCGCAGGGCCGAAGCGTCCGCAGGATCGTGTGCCGCTTGATGAGATGAAGAAATCCTTCAATCTCGCCCTCACAAGTAAAGAGCCTACAAGCGGCTTCTCGCTTACACAGGAAAAACTTGCAGCCAAAGGCACCTACAAAAACGGCACAACCGTTGACATGAAACATGGTGATGTGGTTATCGCTGCCATTACTTCCTGTACCAACACCTCCAACCCGTCCGTAATGTTGGGTGCCGGTATCGTGGCCAAAAAAGCCAACGAGCGCGGCCTCAAAGTGCCTCCTTACGTGAAGACCTCCCTTGCACCGGGTTCACGTGTGGTTACCGAATACCTGAACGAAGCCAACCTCACCCAAGAACTTGACAAACTGGGCTTTAACCTGGTAGGGTACGGTTGTACGACCTGTATCGGTAATTCCGGACCGCTGCCGGAGCCGGTTGAAGCTGCTATTAAAGAAGGCGATCTTATTGTGGCCGGCGTGCTTTCGGGCAACCGGAACTTCGAAGGCCGGATTCACGCCAATGTGAAGGCCAATTACCTGGCATCTCCGCCGCTGGTTGTGGCCTACGCCCTGGCCGGTACGGTAGATATTGATCTGGTAACTGAGCCTATCGGCAAGGACAAAGACGGCAAGGATGTGTACCTGAAGGAAATCTGGCCGACGACCGATGAAATCCTGGAGCACCTCGATAATGCGGTACGCCCCGACCTCTTCCACAAAATGTACGACGGCATAGCCGACTCCAACGAAGAGTGGAACAACATCCCCATTACCGGTGGTGCTTTGTTTGAGTGGAAGGATGACTCAACCTACATTCAGGAACCGCCTTTCTTTGTAGATATGAACACAGAGCTTGAGCCGGTTAAGCCCATCAAAAATGCGCGCTGCCTGGTTAAAGTAGGCGACTCCATCACAACCGACCACATTTCTCCCGCCGGCTCCATCAAGGCCGATACTCCTGCCGGTTTCTACCTGGTTGGCAACGGCGTGGAAAGCAAAGACTTCAACTCCTACGGTTCACGGCGTGGTAACGACCGCGTAATGACCCGCGGCACCTTTGCCAACGTGCGTCTCAAAAATCAGCTGGCTCCCGGCACGGAAGGCGGCTACACCAAATACTTCCCGACCGGCGAAGTGCGCTTCATTTATGATGCCTCTATGGATTATCAGAAGGAAGGCACCCCGCTTGTAGTGCTCGCCGGAAAAGAATACGGAACCGGTTCTTCCCGCGACTGGGCCGCTAAAGGCACCAATCTGCTGGGCGTAAAAGCCGTGATTGCCGAATCGTTCGAGCGCATTCACCGCTCCAACCTGGTGGGCATGGGCGTGCTGCCGCTTCAGTTTGAAGACGGTCAGAATGCCGAAACCCTTGGCCTCGACGGCGATGAGTATTTCTCTTTCGAAATTGATGACAATATCAAGGCGCGTCAGGCAGTATGGGTTACCGCAAGCAAAAGCGAGAAGCCCGATTTTGACGGAAAAGTATCCCGCTTCAAAACCATTTGCCGCATAGATACACCGGTTGAAGTGGATTATTTCAAAAATGGTGGTATTTTGCAGACCGTTCTTCGCAAGTTCATGAGCGAAGACAAAGCATAATCTCACACTTCATTACGAACACCTACTTGCACAGTAAAAGGCTGCCTTCGGGCGGCCTTTTCTGTTTATGGTAATGTTTATTTTGGAGTCATGCTGAAGCGTCTTGCTGTAAAACCTGCCATGACAAGCAGTTCCGGAGAAGCGGGTGAAAATGTAAATCAAACAGACTGGTTAGATTTTTACAGTAGCCTTGTTTAAATTATTAACAGTGTCAATTAACCTAACTGAGCATCATTTTCTTGAAATACCGCGCTATCATATTTCTGATTTGTTATTTAGTATTACTGGTTCAGCCGGTAATGCCGATGGTGCAGTATCAGCTTGGCGGCGGCTGTGTTTCGGATTTTTTTAAGAAAGCATATGCGGTATCCTTACCCTGCCTTTGTGCAGTTACGGCTCAAAAAAATGTTAGTGAACGGGTTTCGGGAGTAGCTGCTGAACCGGTAAGTACAGCGGAAAAAGTTTCCCCGCCGGTTTCTCCTGCTCCGCTTGCTTCTTTGCTTTTTTCGACGCTCAGCTACATCAACGACGCGGCCGGCAATACAGGGCAGAATGAGCAGGGGCATACGCAGATTCAGGACTTGCTGAACCTCGATAGCCATGCAGTTTTTGTTCCGCTGGTCTTTAATCCGGTTATTAACCGCTTTGAAGCGGTAAGTCTGATGCCCGATTTTTTGCTGCATCAGAGTATTACGATACCGGCATGTCCGCCCTGTGCACCACCACAAATAAGCGCCTGATTTTAAAGACGGGTAACTTTCTGAAGGTATAAGACACCCGCGGTACGATATTCGCGCGGATGCCTCCTCCTGACAAATGATGATGCAGGTGTGCGGTATGAATACATACTGTTCAGCAGCCCTGCTTATCTGTATTTGGCAAATACTTAGATCCGGATGCCGCCGCCGGACGTACAGCCGCGAAGTTACCTTCCCCCGTCAGCCCCGGTAACAGTCTGAAACGAACTGGTAAGCAACAGACTGTGCAAAAAAGCCGGTTAGGCACGCCTCACCGGCAAAATACAACGGGCCGGTATCGGGCAATTCAATATTCACTTCAACCCAATCGGGTATATGCTACTGGAACAATCCATATCTGTGAGTGCCGGTATCTGGATCCTTTTGCTGTTTTCACTGCTGATTATCGTGAGCGGTATTGCCCTGTTTAGCTGGGCATGGCTTTCAGGTCAGTTTGATGACATCAACAAAGGTGCACAGCTTCCTTTCACGGAAGAAGAACCTGCCGGCGAACCCACAGATCAGCTTTTTAAACCTGAAGAAGAAACGCATTCAGACAAATAATATATGAGTACAACCCATTTTTCCGAGATTGACTCGAGTGCGCAGTCGATTCGCTTTTTAGATGAAAAAGCCCGAAATGTAGTGCTGTTCCTGATTGTATCAGGGGTATTCTGGCTGCTTTTCGGATCGCTGCTTGCACTGCTTGCATCCATTAAGATGCACGCCCCTGACTGGCTTGGCCAATGGTCGTTCCTGACCTTTGGCCGGGTGAGGCCGCTTCACCTTAACACCATGGTGTACGGCTGGGCTTCCATGACAGGTGCCGGCGTGGCACTCTGGCTGCTGAGCCGCATGCTGCGTGTTGCCATCCCCATGCGGCCCTACATTGCCGGCGTTACCGTAATCTGGAACTTAGCCCTTGTCGTGGGCAGCTTTCAGATTCTGGCCGGTTACACACGCGGTATCGAGTGGCTGGAGTTCCCCGTAAGCACCATGATCGTAATCGTTTGGTGTATTTTGGTGATTGGCATTGCCGCCATGCTGATGCTCTTCAACCGCAACGTGCAAACCCTGTATGTTTCGGTCTGGTACCTTATCGCCGCATTTTTGTGGCTGCCATTGCTTGGCGGGGTTTCCTCCCTCCCCATTTTTAACACGCCTACCGTGCAGGCCGGGATGAACTGGTGGTTCGCGCACAACGCGCTCGGCCTGTGGTTCACCCCAATCGGTCTGGCAGCAGCTTACTACTTCATTCCAAAAGTGATTGGCCGGCCGATTTACAGCTACGGGCTGTCGCTGCTTGGCTTCTGGGGGCTGGCGCTGTTTTACAACTGGAACGGATTCCATCACCTCATCGGCTCTCCGCTGCCCACCTGGTTCATCACCATTTCCATTGCTGCAAGCGTGATGATGATTATCCCGGTTATCGTAGTGGCAGTGAACCATCACATGACCATCGTGGGCTCGTTCAGCGCGGTGAAATATTCCCCGACCCTGCGGTTCGTAGTTTTTGCAGCCATGAGCTACACCTTCGTAAGCCTTCAGGGCAGTATTCAGGCCCTGCGCTCGGTTAACGAGGTGATCCACTTCACGCATTTTGTGGTGGCACATGCACACATCGGCATGTACGCATTTGTAACGATGATGCTCTTCGGTTCCTGCTACTATATCCTGCCGCGCCTCACCAACTGGGAGTGGCAGTCAGGCAAGCTGATAAAGCTTCACTTCTGGCTTACCGCGCTCGGTATCATTCTCTACACCTTTCCGCTACAGGTAGGCGGGGTGCTTCAGGGGCTGGCCATGAATAACCCCGATATCACCTTTTCTGACACCGTAACCATGACGATCCCCTACCTCATAACACGCTCTGTTGCAGGTGTAATGCTCACCGCCGGACATCTGATTTTTGCTTACCTGGTAATCCGCATTGTAGCCAGGGTTGGCCTGCGACCCGCTGTTCCGGAAAGCTGGAACCCTAAACTCGAGGAGGCCCGCTCATGATACGCAACTGGATTCTTCTTTTCGGCATTGTTGCCATGTTTGCCGCTGCTATGGTCGGCCTCACCATTCTCCCTAAAATTGTGGTCGATCCGCGTGTGGAAGAGGTAGATTTCGGAAACACTTTTGAAATCGTACAGGGCCATGCCATTTACGTGCGCGAAGGCTGCATTTACTGCCACAGTATGCAGGTAAGGCCGGAGGGCTTCGGCGCTGACTTCGAACGCGGCTGGGGGCGGGCCTCCGAAGTGGAGGATTACCGCAACCTCACCCCGCATCTGCTTGGCACCATGCGCACCGGTCCGGATCTTTCCAACATCGGCGCGCGCCAGCCCAGTGCCGACTGGCACTACACCCACCTGTTCCAGCCGCGATCCATGCTGCCCGGCTCCATCATGCCACCCTACCCCTGGTTGTTTGAGGTCGTGAACGAAGATGCCAGGCCCGGAAGGCAGGGGATTAACCTGCCGGAAGCCTACCGCATACCCGGCAAAAAAGTGCTGCCCACCGACGAGGCCCGCTACCTCGTCGCTTTCCTCTTATCTCTGAATCAGGAAACCCCGGGAGTTGATTAGCCATGACTGAAGACAACAAAAAAACACCTGAATTCCAGGACAGGGAAGACAATCGCAGCATGCAGGAGATTCACTCCGCTGCGTTCCGGGAAAGCCCTTTGCCCGAGGAAGGCAATGAGCGAGGCCCGATCTGGATGTACGCTGTCATCATCCTCACCTTTGCATTCGGCTTTTTCTACATTGGCCGGTACCTGGGCGAAGTATCAGACCGCGCACACGTGTTGTTTACCGCACCCCCAACCGAAGCCGTTGAAGAAATCGAGGTCGATTTGATTGCCGAAGGGCAGCGTATCTACGGCCGGGTTTGCCAGGCCTGCCATCAGGCAAATGGTCAGGGTATCGCCGGCGTATTCCCGACCCTTGCCGGTACCGAATGGGTGGTTGAGCAGCCGGATAAATCCGTGCTGATGATCCTCAATGGTCTGCAGGGCGAGCTGGTTCGCGAGCGGGCAACCTACAACGGCGTGATGCCGCCCTTTGCCCGGCAGCTCGATGATTTCGAAATTGCAGCCGTTGTTAGCTACATCCGAAATGCTTTTGGCAACGAAGGTAGCGAAATCGATCCGGATCGCGTAGCCCGCATCAGAGAGCTTACAGCCGATATAAGCGGCGCCTATAACCCGCAAACCATCGTCGAAACTGCTGCACGTATCGGCGCGGAACTGGCTGAATAGGCCCCGGTTGCTGTAACTGTGCATCACTGAGAGAGGAGGGTCCGCAGTCTGCTCCGGCAGCTGCGGACCCTGTGCGTTTAGCGGAGGCAGCTCAATAAGGGTACTGCTGATTTTGGTTTACAGCTGCCTTTCAAAATTGATACCTTTATTCACCATAAACTGAACCGGTACTTAACCCAATGCGATGAAAACAGTTTTAGCATCTTCACCCCTAAACGAAATAATCCGGAACCGGCTGCTGGTCTGTTTTGTCATTCCTTTTCTGGTGATGGCATCAGGCCCTGCAACGGCTCAGAGCAATTCCGATCGCTCTTTTGATTTGTGGCTTGGGTTTTCGACAACAACTCAAACCATCAGTTTTACGGGCCCGGCCACGGCGCTGAACGACGGGCTTGACTATAAAATCGGAGCCGGGCTGCACCTGCATGCCAACTGGTATATGTTCCGGCAGCTTGCACTGCGTACCGGCTTTACCTATCAGTACTTCGACTGGGAAGTGAAGGACAAGCTCTCACCCGTTACAACAGAAACGGGTGAGCCAACCGGGGAAGCCATTCTAACTACGCTTACCCGCGATTTTAACCTCATGTATGCCGGCGTGCCCCTCCATTTGCGGTTCTATCCCTATGCGAGCCATTTTTACATTACAGCCGGTGCCGATTTCTGGTATAAATTCACCTACAAAGCCGGCCGGCTGGATACTTTTTTTCTGGATGAAGATGGCCTGTTTGTACAGGAACTGGGTCGCGAACCCTACCCGACGCCCCGCCTTGCCAGTGATTTTGTGATCGCCGGTATGGCCGGTATCGGATTCGCGTTCAACCTCGAAAATCTAAGGATGGGGCTCGAATTATATTCCAGACAGAACATCACCCCCTTTGTTAACAGCGGCGGCGTCAAACAGAATTTTACCCAGTATGGTTTGAGCCTGTTCGTAAGACTGTAGCATCATCAAAAAGCTTAACATAAGCGGGTAACGGGTGATGTGTTTCCGGCTTAAAAACAGCTTTCCTGTCAGGTTTTAAATTCAGAGAAATTTTTAGCTGATGTGCACCGGAATTGCCTTCATTCTGCTCCGTTACAACTATGCCAGAAAAAGCCGGTTCCTTATTAAATCGCCTACCAAGTGAAAAATAGCAATGCCTGCCTGTAAACACTGCGGACTCCCGGTTCAGGATTACACCCAAAGCAAACACGACCTTTTCTGCTGCTTTGGCTGCAAAATGGTGCACGAATTAGGCGTGGATGGCGCTGGTGCGGCACAAAGTACCGCGCCAACCGCATATAAACTGCTGGTGCTCCGCTGGGTTTTTGCATTCGTGCTGTCCATGTTTCAGGTATTCATCAGCATCACCATCTTTTTTGAGGGGGAGCAGGCGCCGGTTTTTCTGGGCTGGGTGAATTTCGTGCTCGGTACGGGCGTACTGCTGCTGCTGGGTTCATCCTTTCTGCCCAATCTGTGGCGGGAGCTCCGGGCGCTGCGGCTGAGTCTCGCAAGCCTCATTTTTACCGGAACCTCGGCCGCCTACGGGCTCTCGGTCTGGAGCGTGTTCACCGGAGTGGGAGAGCCGTACTTCGAAACGGCTTCCATGATTCTGACCTTCTATATCGGCAGCCTGCTGCTCGATGCCTATTTCAAACGGAAGCTGGCGGCCTACGGCAAAACCTTTGCCGACGACACGCCTCCCGAAGTGCTGCTGCTTCAGGAAAACGGCACGGCCCTGCGCACCTCCGCTGCTCAGGTACACGAGGGCGCCCGGGTACAGACCGAGCCCGACACACAGATCTGGCTGGACGGCATCGTGACCGAAGGCGCCGGTCTGGTTGATGAGGCCCACCTCACCGGCGAAGCTGAACCTGTGCGGAAGCAACCCGGCGATGCGGTGCGCGCCGGAAGCCTCAGCATCGACGGCGGCCTGCTGCTGCGGGTCACCTCGGCATTCGATGAAAGCTCGCTGCAGCAGTACCTGCGCCGGGTGCGCGAAAACCGGTATCAGCCGGGGCGCTACGAGCGCATGGCCTACAGGGGCGCAAGCATACTGCTGGCTTTTGTGATGCTTACTGCTTTAGCCGTGCTCGCCTACTACGTGCAAACGGCCGACTGGCAGATTGCCCTGCGCAACATGCTCGCTGTGCTGCTGATCGGCTGTCCCTGCGCCTTTTCCATTTCGACACCCGCAGCCGTTTGGATTGCCAATCAGCGCCTGCAGGACAGCGGCCTGCTGGTGCTTGGCGGCGGGCAAACCATCGAGCGCCTTTCCGAAATTGACCGCGTGATTTTCGACAAAACCGGAACCCTCACCGAAGGCCTCGGGCTCACCGAACCCCAAAGTCCGGATCCTGACCGCTTTCCCGTGGAGGAAAGCCTGCGCCTCGCCGGCGGCCTTGAAGCACAGCAGCAGCACCCGATGGCGCAGGCCATGCGCAACCGCCTCGAACAATCGGGCCTCAGGCCCCTGCCGGTTCAGGATACGCAGCTCTTGCCCGGGCTGGGGCTGAGCGGCAGCTGGCAGGGCAAAGCGCTGCTTCTGGTTAACCACACCCATCCTGTAAGTGCCTCAAAACTGGCGCCCGGCGAGCTCGGTCTTTTCGAAGACGGCCTGCTGCGGATGTCGTTCCGCTTCTGGCAGCCCCCCAAAGCTCAGCTGGCACAGGCCTGGAAAAGCCTCACAAACGACGGCATCTCCGCCATAATCCTCACCGGCGATCCCGGCCTGCCTCCTGAATGGGCCGCCGGCACGGACTACCGCAGCGGGCAGTCGCCCGAAGATAAATTCCGGGCGGTGAATGCCTTCCGAAACGAAGGGCAGCGGGTACTCTTTGCCGGCGACGGCACCAACGACATGCTGGCCTCAGGCGCCGCTGATGTGGGCGTGGTGATGGGCAGCGGAACACCGGCTGCCAAAGAAGCCGCGGACATCATTCTGCTGCAGCCCGACCTCACCGTGATTCCCGTAGCCCTGCGGTTTGCCCGTAAAGTGAAACGGAAAATCCGCCTCAATTTTTTCTGGGCGCTGATCTATAATGTTGTGGGGATGAGTATCGCGGCGGCAGGGCTGCTGCATCCCTTTTTTGCCATACTCGCCATGATTCTAAGCTCGCTCTTCGTTACCCTCAATTCCCTCCGCATCCGCTCAGCCGAGCCTGAGCTAACCGGTCTGGCAAGGTCGGTGGGGGCCGCTTCCATCCCAAAAGAAAATGAAGCTGTAGCTGAAATCCCATAATCCCGATAAGCTGCTATCGGTTTAATGCAGCCAAAACTGAAAGGCCATCATGGCAAGCCCCGTGAGGCCGGTGAGCAGGTAAACGATGCGGGCGGGGACTTCTGCCAGCGCTTCGGGCAGCAGCTCCCGGGCGACCATCCACAGCATGGCGCCGGCAGCGAGTCCGAGCCCGAACGGCAGGAAGGGTTTGAAGGTGAGCACGAACCAGAACGCCGGCACCGCCATGAGCGGCTGCGGCAGGCTGCTGAAAATGCTCCAGCCGGCTGCTGCCCGAATGCTGCTGCCGCGCGGGAGCAGCACCAGGCTTATCGCCAGCCCCTCGGGGATGTTATGAATCGCAATGGCAATGGTGATGAAGACTCCGAAGGCTTCGGTCTCTCCGTAAGAAACGCCCACCCCTATACCTTCGGCGAAAGAATGCGCCGTCATGATGCCTACAATCAGCAGCATTTTCACGGCATTGGCACCCTGAATATTCCCCACGGAGAGGTCATCTTCACGGCCTTTGAGCAGTTTGTGGGCGAGCACAACGAGAACGGCCCCGGTAAGCGCCCCGGTGAGGGTCCGCCAAAACGGATTGGAGACATCGGCAATGGTTGCGCCCTCAATCAGCAGCCCGAGGCTTGCGCCCAGCATGAGTCCGGCTGCCAGCGCGTTTCCGTAACCCAGCCAGCTCCGGCTGATGCTGCGCGTAAATAAAAAGGGGAGCGCGCCAAATCCAGTAGTAAGCGCGGTAATGCCCGCCGCAACAAAAACAAACCAGGTAGTGATGCTTCCGGTGCCGGTTTGCCGGCCCAGCCAGACCGAAGCCCAAATTACCAAACCGACGAGCAGCAGGCCTGCAAGCCCGTCGAGCAGCAGGTTGTTGCTGTAGGCGTTCTGATTTCGGTTTTCGGATGATCCGGAATTGCTGTTCATGAGGTTTTTGAGTTTAGGGTGCCTGGCTGAAAACGCAGCATCCCCCATAAACTAAAGCATCGGGTATTTACGGTAAAGCTGCGGGGCTTAATATGGAAGCGGAACGCGTCTAAACTGTTGGCGGTGCCTCATTCCTGAAGCTGCTCGCTGCAGCAGGAGCTGCCCCCGAGGTTGCGGGCCGCATCGGTAAGGCCTTCAATAAAGGCACGCCGGTGCGCGCTTGCTGCCCCGCTTGTGGCCTGCGGCCAGGTGCTTTGGATGGCCACAACCAGCTGCATATCCGGGTTAAGGTGCAGGTGCTGACCGAAAATGCCGGAAGCGGCAAACCGCTCATTACTCAGCAGCCACCAGAAATAGCCGTAGCCGGGATTGGCCGGGCTCGGGTTTACGGA
>JAFIET010000092.1 GCA_020832405.1 Balneolales bacterium | reverse complement strand
TTTGGTGCGTGGTGCAAACCTCCAAGGTTTTTGAAACCTTGGAGGTTTGTCGCATATCCGCGAAATAACATCGCTGCAAAGACCTGACAGGTTTTGAAAACCTGTCAGGTCTGGCTCACAAAAATAATCCGCGGAAATCCGGCCGACTCCGCAAAATCCGCATACCATTATCGCGGTCGTACTCACCCCATCCCCCGGTATCCGGAAAACCCCGCAATCCCGAAAATGTCATATCGAACACTTCTCGTTTGGTACGATGCTGACGGTGCCCCGAAGCTGGGATAAGCTCGGAACCCGGTCGAAGCATCATGTGAGATATCCCCGAAGCCTGACCTGCCCGGTAGTTTAAGCGAAGCCTCGTTCGGCTCATTGGTTGACCTCACCCCATCCCCTCTCCTGAAATTACCACGATGCCTTACAGAGCTGGTGTTCAGGAGAGGGGCTTTTTATTTCGGAGTGGTTTTGGGTTTCGGGGCCTGAATTGCCAGATCCTTCGACTCCGCTGCGCTGCGCTCAGGATGACAAGCTACACGATGGGAGAGCGGCGCGGCAGGCCGCGCCGGGCTTGGTGGGGAGTTGGGGGCGGCTGCGGATTCGCTACAAAATTTTGGCTCCGTCCGGGGCCGGGATGCCGGAAAAACCTCCAGGGTTTTTGAAACCTTGGAGGTTTGTCGTAGCGGAAATCCGGCCGACTTCGCAAAATTCCCGTGCTATTTCAAAGCTTGGATCTCCCCTACCGTCATCCCGGAAACGCCCGCTGTGGGCTTTTAAAATGCCACCGAAAACGACGGCGTTATCCGGGACCTACCAGCTTATTCTCGTCACGATGCCGGCAGCAGGAATTGTGAGTGGTGCACCTGTTTGGAAGTACCGGTACTTGGTTGCACTTCATCTCACATTGCGGCAAAGGGAAGCTGGAAGATCCCGGATAATCTCACAAACCTCACACAAATCTGTGGCTGTTCTTGTTCCGGAAGACATATGGTGTACCTACGGCACACGGATATTTTTTGGGCTGCTTTTTTCTACCCATGTGATTTCCCTACGGGAAATTTGGCTCCACGCCATTTAACGCACCAGCACCCGGCGCGGCAGGCCGCGCCGGGATTGGTGGAAATTTAGGGCGGCTGCGGGTTCGCTACAAAGCTTGCGCCCCATCCGGGGCGCTTCCGTGGCTTGGCGGGTTTCGTGGCCACAATACGTTTATGAGCATCTTGAAGCTCTGCTACGTATGAACCGCGCCGTGTTGCAGGATTCAAATCCTGGTACGAAGTTCTTTTTCCGCGGTCTGCGGTCGGCCGTCGGCTGTCAATCCCATAATCCGCGCTAATCCGGCCCGATCCGCCCAAATCCGCGTGCCATCAACCCCGCATCAGGGCTTGTCGCCGAGCGTTTGCTGCCATTTCCAGGCGGTGCGGCTCATGTCGTCGAGGCTGTATTCGGGTTTCCAGCCGAGCACTTCGGTAACCTTGGTGGTGTCGGCCCAGATTTTTTCGACATCGCCCTGTCGCCGGGGCGCAAAGCGGTAGTTGAGCTTCACGCCCGTACTGCGCTCGAACGATTCAACGACTTCCGAAACCGAGTGCCCGTTTCCGGTGCCTACGTTGAAGATTTCCGTGCGGAAATCGTTGTCGCGGGCAAAATCCAGGGAAATCACATGTGCCTTTGCGAGGTCAACTACGTGGATGAAATCGCGGATGCAGGTGCCGTCGGGGGTGTCGTAGTCCTGACCGAAAATGCTGAGCTGCTCGCGCCAGCCGGCGGCGGTTTGTGTGATGAACGGCATCAGGTTGCCCGGCACGCCGCGCGGAAGCTCACCGATCAGCGCCGACTCATGCGCCCCAACCGGATTAAAATACCGCAGCAGCACCGATTTCACATGCGGGGTGAGTCTTGTGAATTCCGTAATCATGAGCTCGGCCCAAAGTTTGGAGCTGCCGTAGGGCGAGGGCGAACTCGTGGTCGGCGTCGATTCCGTAACGGGCACGCTTTTGGGCTCGCCGTACACCGTGCATGACGACGAAAACACAAAGTACGGCACCTTGAAATCTTCGACCATTCGCATCACGTTAATCAGGCCTTTGATGTTGTTTTCATAATACATCACCGGAAAATCCAGCGATTCGGGCACTGATTTCTTGGCTGCAAAATGGATGATGCCTTCAATGCCTTCCTCCTGCTCAAAAACCGAGCGCAGCTGTTTGTCGTCCATGATGTCGGCCTCGTAAAAGGGCAGGGAGCGGCCGCAGATTTTCTCGAGCACCGCATGCACATCTATCATGCTGTTCGAGAGGTTGTCCAGAATTACGATGTCGTGACCGGCAAGATGGAGCTCAACCACGGTGTGGGAGCCGATGTAGCCGAGGCCGCCTGTTACTAAGATTTTCATTCGATTGAAGACTTTTGTTTTTGGGGTGATGCAGGGCAATCCCGAACATAATCAGGTGCTTTCAGGGAATCTAATGACAGCTGTAAACCATCCTTAAACAGTACCCCTGCATTTTATTTACAAGGTAAGAAATCGCGCATAACTCTGCTTCAGCAATCCCTGAAAATGATGCAGGGCTGTTTCCATTTTCGGGGAGAACCTCCCGCGGTCATAAGCGCGGGAGCTGAGCCCCAGCTGCACGGCTTCACAGATCTCCATGTCTTCCTGCTGCACTTTGTCGCTGTAGGCCATATCCTCCTGATGCTTCTTTTTTCCGGCCTCCGAGCTCACATCATCATAGTAATACTCAAAATGCACGCGGCAGTGAGCGGCATCCACCGGCTCGATGCGGTTGAGCTGCACCCGGCCCGGCAGGATGTTGAGCATGGAATTCGGGTACACAAAATAGTACCAGGCCTCCCCGCTGCCGTCGCTATAGATGCTTTCCGCCTGCCGGAAGGGGCTGTACTGCAGCGAATGCCATTTGGCGCACTCGGTTTTGTAATCCTGAAAGCTGAGCAGGTCGCACAGCTCCGGGTGCACGTGCGGGATGTGGTAGCCTTCGAGGTAGTTATCGATGTACACTTTCCAGTTGCAGGCGACCTCATAGATCACCTCGCCGGCAAAGTGCAGCTTTTCGGTTTGCAGATGACCGGTGCGGGCTTCGATGCCGATGAGCAGTTCGTCGAGCGGCGGGTGCGGAGCACGGGATGCTTCCTCCAGACAAATCCAGATGAAGCCCTGCCTTACTTCGCAGCGGATGGGGCTGAGGCCGAAGGCGTTCTTATCGAAGAGCTCTGCCCGGTCGAAGTGCGGCACCCCGCGCAGGGAGCCGTCGAGGCGGTAGGTCCAGCCGTGATACAGGCATTTGAGGAAGCGCGCGGAGCCCGGCTGCTGCAAAAGCGGACCGCCCCGGTGCCGGCACACGTTGAAAAACGCACTCACCTGCCCGGCATCATCCCGCAGGATCAGCACCGGATTGCCGCCGGCCTGTAGCGGGAAGGCATCGCCGGGGTTCGGAATCCGGCTGATGTGGCCCGCGCACTGCCAGCCTGCCGCCAGAACGGCATCGAGATCGAGCCGGTGGAATTCGGGTGAGGTGTACCAGGCCGAGGGAATGGTCTCCGCCCGCTCAACAGGCGGATGTTCCAGATCGGAAGGCCGAATGTCCGGATTGGGGGGATTTTTCAAGGAGGATGGTTTTAGGGTGATGGCTTTCAGGCTGAATCAAAATACAAATGCGAGCGATACGCTGAAGCTCACAATCAGCACAAAATACAGGCCCAGGACGATGGTTTCCAGCGGACGCTTTTCGATTACGCTGAGGTCAACCAGCACATCCTCCGAAACGGTGCCGGGCTGTATGCGGCTCATCACAAAAGCAACCAAAACCGTTACGGCAAAGCCGGTGAAGTTCCACCAGAACCAGAAAATGAAGCCGTCGAAAAAGAGCCAGAGGATGAGGTTGAACACCACGCCCGCCACAATCCCGAGGTTTACGGCGCGGCCGGTGATGCTCGTCGTGAGCATGCCCAGCACAAAAGTAGCGATGATGGGGCCGTAAAAGAGGGAGCCGATTTTGTTGATGGCTTCGATTACGGTCGGGGCAATGTTACCGGCGGCAAAGGCGAGCAGCACGCAGATGACGCCCCAGAATATGGTGTACTTTTTGGACAGGCTGAACTGCTCGTCAGCGGTGGGGCGCGCCTCTTTTGCGGGAATCACGAAGTCTTCGACGGTTGCGGCGCTCAGGGAGTTGAGCGCGGAATCGAGGGATGACATGGCCGCGGCCATGATGGCAGCAACGAGCAGGCCGATGAGTCCGTGCGGCAGGTAGGTTACGATGAAATAGGGCACCATGTAGTCGGGGCGGTCGGCGGGGATGAGGCCCAGAAACTCGGGCGTCATGAGGGCGAAGGTGCCGATGAGCAGCCCCATCACACAGTAGAGCAGCACGGTCGGGAAGCGGGCGAGTCCGTTGAAGACCAGCGCTTTGCGGACTTCCTTCATGTTCATGCTTGCGAGGATGCGCTGCGCCTGACTCTGATCGCAGCCATAGTAGGCGGCGTACAGGAAAAAGCCGCCGAGCAGCATGGGCCAGAATCCGAATTCGGAGCCGTCACCAAAACCGTGACCGCTGAAATCGACCGCGGTAAGGCGGTCCCGGTCGAGGTTTTCGAGGAAGATTTCCCAGCCGCCGAGCAGCTGCCAGGCGAACCAGCTGCACAAGAGGAAGCCCAAAAACAGGATGCCCATCTGAATGACGTCCGAGATCACAACTGCTTTCATGCCGCCGAGGTAGTCGTAGAGCAGCGCAATGATGCCAACAACCACGATATTGACCCACAGCGGAATCTGGAAAACGGCCTCAAGCACGATGGCAACGGCGTACACTGTGATGCCCGCAGCGAAGGCCCGGCTGAACTGAAACACCCCGCTCAGCAGCTGACGCGTGAGCCGGTTGAACCGCTTTTCGAGGTAGGTGTAGATGCTGATGACCCCGCTTTTGTACAGCGGCGGGAAGATGACGACAACCAGCAGAATCATGGCGAGGGGCACCGCGAATTCGTAGGTGAGCCACTGCAGGCCGCCGTTTTCGCGCAGGCCCACAAAAGCCGGGGCCGAAATAAAGCTGACCGCGCCCAGCTGCGTGGCCATGGTCGAAAGCCCGACCTGCCACCATTTGAACGTTTTGCCGCCGAGGTAATAATCCTCGGTGGTGGTTTGACCTTTGCTCAGATGCCAGCTCAGCCAGATCAGGCCGGCGGCGTAAATGCCTACTACAATCCAGTCGATGTAGTTCATACCCTCTGCTCCGATTTTTCCATTCCGGTTGATGCTGAAGCCACAAAAAAGGATTTGTTTGGCTCAGCTCTGGGTTCAGGCCCGGAAGCACATCACCCTAAAAAAAGAAAACCGCCGGAGAGGAATCAGTCCTTTGGGGGAAGGGCCGACAACCGCATCCGGCGGTTTCTGTTCACTTCATCCTCTTTATTTGGGAAAGAGGTTCTGATGCGGGTTTGGGTTCATCATCCCGCAAAAATCGCTGTTAAAAATGGGCCCATGCACGGCCGACTTCTTCCATAGGCACGCAGCCGCGGTAGGGACCGAAGTTCTGCATGTAGCGCAGGTGTTGGGTCATGCCGGGTTCTGACATGCAGTAGCCGGTGAGCGTAACCCGCTTGAAGACCAGGAAAAACGGCTGCTCCTCGTGATCGCCTTCGATTGCCTCGCGGTTGGCTTCGGTGATGTAATCGAGCTTTTCCGTATCGCTGAGTTCGTGGAAAGGGCGGCCCGTTGCCTCACGGACTTCCTCAGCAAAGCGGTCGAGTCCGGCAATGAAGCCTTCGCGGTCGGCATCGTTGAAGAATTCGCCGGCCATGCGGTCGATGAAGGCAGGAACGCCGGCATCGATGGCGCCGGGCGTGTCGGTTCTCGGCAGGATGGCTTCGGCCAGGTGTTCGGTGAGGGTTGCCTGCGCGTGGTTGAGCAGCACGGGGGTCCAGTCGCCGGGCGTGATGGAGCAGCCTTTCAGCACGGCTGAGGCGGCGGGCATAAAGAAGAGGCCGCCCAGCATGAGGGCGGCTCGTTTTACGGCTTCGCGCCGGTCAATGAGTTCTTTTTCTTCCATTACAGGTTTCCTTTTCTGAGTTCACTTGCGGCATAATCGGCGGCGCGGGCGGTGAGCGCCATGTAGGTAAGCGACGGGTTCTGACAGGCGCCGGAGGTCATGCAGGCACCGTCGGTAACGAAAACGTTTTCGCAACTGTGCACCTGATTCCATTTGTTCAGCACCGAGGTGCGCGGGTCGCGGCCCATGCGGGCGGTGCCCATTTCATGGATGCCAAGGCCCATCCCGCCGGGATCATCGAAGGTGTGGATGTTTTTGAAGCCGGCAGCTTCGAGCATTTCAGCTGCATCGTTCTTCATATCGACGCGCATTTTGTACTCATTTTCGGCAAAATCGGCATCCATCACGTAGGTCGGCATGCCCCATTTGTCGCGTTTTTCGAAGTTGAGGTACACGCGGTTTTCGTGCAGCGGCAGCACTTCACCGAAAGCGGTGAGGCCCATGGTCCATTCGCCCGGCTGCTGAATAACACCTTTCAGTTCGGCACCGACACTCAGCTCCTGCACGGCACGGCTCCAGTTTTCACGGCTCGCGCCGCCCTGATAGCCGAATCCGCGCACGTAGTCGCGGCGGTCGCTGCCCACATTGCGGTAGCGCGGAATGTAGATACCATTTGGCCGGCGGCCCCAGAAATAGCGGTCTTTGTAGCCTTCATGCACGCCGTTGGCACCTACGCGAAAATGGTGATCCATCACATTATGGCCAAGCTCGCCGGAGTCGTTTCCGAGTCCGTCGGGGAAGCGGTCGCTGCGGGAGTTCATCATAATCATGGTCGAGTTCAGACAACCGGCATTCAGGAAAATGATTTTGGCGTAAAATTCGACCGTTTCGAGGGTTTCGGCATCGATTACGCGCACGCCTTTGGCGCGTCCGGATTCTTCATCAAAAATCACAGACTCAACGATGGAGTTGGGGCGAAGGCGCATGTTTCCGGTGCGCTCGGCTGCGGGCAGGGTCGAAGCCTGACTGCTGAAGTAAGCCCCGTACGGACATCCGCGCCAGCAGAGGTTGCGGCTCTGACAGCTGCCCCGGTCGCCGATGGGCTGCGTGAGGTTAGCGGCACGGCCCACAGTGAGGTGCCGGCCGAAATTGGCCATGATGGATTCGCGCAGATGCTGCTCCACGCAGTTGAGGTCCATGGCGGGCTGCAGCTTCTGATCGGGCAGCACGTCGAGGCCGAGGTTTTCGCCGCTGATGCCCACATAGGCTTCCACATAATCGTACCAGGGCTCGATATCGCTGTAGCGGATGGGCCAGTCCACGCCGAAGCCGTCGCGCGCATTGGCTTCGAAATCAACATCCCCCATGCGGTACGACTGCCGCCCCCACATGATGGACTTCCCGCCCACATGATAGCCGCGGATCCAGTCGAAGCGGCGCTTTTCTTCGTAGGGCTGATCGGCATCCTCCACCCACCAATGCATCACCGAGGGGCGGATGGTGTAGCCGGTACGGCTCTGCACCGGGTAGCGCTCCAGCTCTTTGGCGGTTGCCCGGTCGCCGTGCGGCAGCTCCCAGGGGTGCTTGTTCATGGTCGGATAATCGAGGATGTGGCGCACATTGCGGCCGCGCTCCAGCACCAGGGTTTTGAGGCCGCGCTCGGTAAGCTCCTTTGCCGCAACGCCGCCGCTGATGCCCGTTCCCACTACGATGGCATCGTAGGTGTGCTGCTCAACTGCTTTTGTATTAAGATTCATCTGTTTACAGCTCCCGTATTCTGATATTTCTGAATTTGACCACGTCGCCATGATCCTGAAGTCCGATGTGCCCCTCGCGCATGGCGCCGAATTCGTTGTGTTCGCGGAACTTGCTGTTGCGCAGCATCTCGAACCACTCCGGTGTGAAGCGCTCGAAGGAAAGCACCATCTCCCCGTTTTGCCAGTGCTCTATGTGGTTGCCGTTGCTGATAATGCGCACGCGGTTCCATTCCCCGTGCGGGTTCGCGTTCTGCGGATCGGCGGGGATGAGATCGTAGAGCGAGCCGGCCTGACGGTTACCGTCAACACCCTGATTGGCGTCCGGGTGATTTGCGTTGTCGAGAATCTGCATTTCCAGGCCTGACCAGAAAATGGCCTGTGTCGGCTGCTCGAGCACAAAATAGAAGATGCCGGAGTTGCCGGCTTCAGCGATCATCCACTCAAGTTCCAGCTCGAAATCGCTGAACGTCTGCCGGGTGATGATATCGAGGCCGGAAGTCCAGCGGTCGCGCTGATACGGACGAAACACGAGCATGTCATCCTCAATCTGCCAGCCCTGATCAGGGAAGGCTTCCATATTATAGCCGCGCCAGTGATCGGTGGAACTGCCGTCAAAAAGGGAGATCCACTCCCCCGGCGCTGTGGTGTTACGGTCCGATGCGTCGGGCTGTGCGCAGGCAGTAAGCCAGCTTACAGCCAAAACAGTCGTAATCCCAAACGAAATGAAAGATTTAAGCATAGATTGGTTGAGTTAGTTTAAGTTAGCAGCAAAAAAACAGGTATGCCGGATTAACTGCTCCCGCAGCTGCCGGTAGTCAGCAATTCCTGAAACCCTTCAGTTTCGGTCTGAAAACGCTTTCAGCTAAGTATCGCAGCAGAACAGCACGGAAGATGAGCTCTAAACCTTGAACACAAAGCCGGTACAACATCCTCACAAACAACACCCTTGCACTCGCGAAACCTCAAACTGTTTCAGGAAAACGCTTACAAACCATGATGATACTTAATTTGAAAGACTATTTCACACCAAAATAACAGAAATACGCAAGAGAGCTTAAGTCTGCCTAAGCTTATGCCGCACAAAAAACCGCTTTTATTTTTTGGGGGTTTAGAATATGTTAAGCGCAGCTGTAAAAGACTGTTTTCCTGCCCGTTTGGCTTTTACAGCTTCCGCCGTTAACCACACTTCCCACTTCAAACCACTTCTATGAAAAACTGGAAAATCAAGCTCTCGCTGATTTTTAACTACATCATTTTTGCCATTTTGCTCAACAGCGTGGGCGTGGTAGTGCTTCAGGTGATCAACGAATACGGCATTACGCCGGAACGGGCAAGCGTGCTTGAAGCCTGGAAAGACCTTTCCATTGCAGCGGCTTCCTTCCTGATCGCCTCCTGGATTCCGCGCTTCGGCTACAAACTTTCGATGCTGGCGTCGCTGGCTTTTGTGGTGATTGCGAGCCTGCTGATGGCAACGATCGGGGGCTTCGGCATCTCACAGCTCTTGTTTGCAACCGTAGGCGTGAGTTTCGCCATTGTGAAGGTTTCGGCCTACTCCACGCTCAGCCTCATCACCGATAACAGCAGCGAGCACGCGAGTTTCCTAAGCATCATGGAAGGCTTTTTCATGGTCGGGGTGCTCGGCGGATTCTGGCTCTTCGGCAGCTTTATCGGGCTGGCCAACAACAGCGAAACCATCCTGTGGACCCACACCTACTATGTGCTCGCGGCCATCGGTATTCTCGCGTTTGTGCTGCTGCTCACCACGCCGCTCGACGAGAGCTCGGTGGAAATCAGCAAGGAGGGTCCGGCTAAAGATTTCTTCGAGATGATCGGCCTCATCAAATATCCGCTGATCATCTTTTTTATTATGGGCGCCTTTTTGTATGTGTACATCGAGCAGGCCCTGAATACCTGGCTGCCTTCCTTCAACTTTAACGTGCTGCAGCTGCCTGACAGCATCAGCGTGCAGATTGCGAGTATTTACGCGGGCTCGCTGGCCGCGGGACGCCTGCTGGGCGGCTATGTGATGAAGCGCATCAACTGGTACTATGTGCTGCAAAGCTGTATTGTGATGGCAATTGTGCTCGTGCTGCTGGTGCTGCCGCTCACCATCGGCATTGAGCCGGGCTCGGTGAACAGCTGGGCTGATGTGCCCCTTGCCGCGTACCTGTTGCCTGCCATCGGCTTCTTCCTTGCGCCGATTTACCCGACCCTGAGCTCCTCCATCCTCAGTGCCCTCCCCAAAAACCGGCAGAGCGGCATGACCGGCCTCATCGTCATTTTCTCGGCCCTTGGCGGCACGACCGGCTCGATCATCACCGGATTCCTGTTTGGGCGCCTCGACGGGCAGACGGCCTTCTACTTCACCCTCATCCCGCTGGTGCTGCTGTTCCTGCTCATCATCCCCTACCGCCGCAGGCGCGAGCAGTTCGAAATCGGTTCCATCAAGTAAGCTTTACCGGGCAAGGCGCCCGTCACCCTGAAAAAAAACAGCGACATGAATACTCCCAAGCTTCCGCAAACATCAGGCTCATTATTTGAAGCTATACAGAAAAACCGCGTCTTTCCGGACTCCAAATACTTCGTGGACTGCACGCCCAAATCACATCCCAATGAAATCGAAGCAGCCTGGGAGCGGGAGAAAGACGCGCCCGGCTTCGACCTGAAAACCTTCGCAGAAACCCATTTCGAAGTACCTGATGCCGGCCGCAGCGATGCCGATATTCCGGCTTCGCAAAGCTGCCGGGAGCATGTGCGCAAACTGTGGCCGCTGCTGTTCCGCAGTTCCGATGCGGCGGGGAACGCACACAGCAGCCTGCTGCCCCTGCCCCACCCCTATGTGGTGCCCGGCGGACGCTTCCGCGAGATTTACTACTGGGACAGCTACTTCACCGCGCTCGGGCTTGCGGCGGATGGTCACGCGGATATGGCCCTGAACATGACGCGCAACTTCGCCCACCTCATCAACACCGTGGGTCATGTGCCCAACGGCAACCGCACCTACTACCTCAGCCGCTCGCAGCCGCCGTTTTTTACCTTTATGGTGGATTTGTGCCTGAGCCTTTCGGATGAAGTTTCCGTGGCCGAATTTCTGCCGGCCGTGCTGAAAGAACATGCCTTTTGGATGGATGAAACGGGGGATGCCGGCCGCCGTGCCGTAAACCTGCCCGGCGGCGAAATCCTGAACCGCTACTGGGACGACAACCCCGTGCCCCGGGAAGAATCCTGGTTTGAGGATGACGAACTCGCGCATGGCCTCAACGCCGAAGCCCGCACCCGGCTTTTCCGGGATATCCGCGCGGCCTGTGAGTCCGGCTGGGATTTCACGAGCCGCTGGTTCGCCGACGGCAAAAGCCTTTCAACCATCGAAACAACGAACATCCTCCCGGCCGACCTCAACGCCCTGCTCTGGTTCATGGAGCACAAACTCGCAGAGTGGCTTGGTGCCCACCCTGTGGACGGCGCCCCTGCCGCCGCGCACTTCGCTGCGCTTGCCGAAAGCCGCAAAGCAGCCATGAACCGCCTGATGTGGGACGAAAAATTCGGGGTCTTTCGGGATTACAACCTGAAGCAGCAGGCACAGACCAACGTCATTTCCCTGGCGGCGGTGTACCCGCTGTTCACCGGGATGGCGACCGAAGCGCAGGCCAAAGGCACGGCGCGCTGCATCGAAGCGCATTTCCTGATGGAGGGCGGCCTGGCCACAACGCCGGTACTGACGGGTCAGCAGTGGGATGCGCCCAACGGCTGGGCCCCGCTGCAGTGGATGGCCATTCAGGGCCTGCACCGCTACGGGCACGACGAACTCGCCGACACCATCACACGGCGCTGGCTCGAAGCCAACGAACGCATCTTTGCGCATTCCGGCAAAATGGTCGAAAAATACAACGTAGCCGACACAAGCGGTCAGGC
>JAFIET010000091.1 GCA_020832405.1 Balneolales bacterium | reverse complement strand
GGAATGCATCACCCCTGAAAATTATACGGCATTTGTTCAGTAAGGGGCGTTGGAGAAGGTACAGGTCCCGGCCTGCATCCACCGCTTTCCGCACCATGCAAAAGAGGGAAGTTGTGCTTAGTCTGTCAGAAAGCAGCGAAATTTCAAGGTTGGTTTCGCCTTGCCAAAAAGAAACATACTTGTTGGTTAGCGGGGTTTATGCCCTGAGTACGGGTATGTTATATTGGCTAATTGTATTATCAGCGGTGATAAAAATCAGGTCTTCTGAAAGTGCCTGAGAAATGAGCATGCGATCAAAGGGATCCTTGTGATATAAAGGGAGCTGCTTTAAACCGGCTACATGCTTAAGCTCTACGTTTAACCAGATAAAACTTTGATTCTCAACCTCGCTGAGAAAGTTTTCAGGTACACTAATCTTCCCTATCTGCTCTTTGATGCTAATTTCCCATAGTGAAACCACACTACAAAAAACATTTTTGTGCATGAGCACTTGTCTGTATGTTTCATTTAAACGCGGGCTGTCAGCTAACTACCAAAGCAGCACATGAGTGTCAATCAGATATTTCATTGAGGTTCAGGCTGACCGGCAGAAGCGTTTTCGAATAAATCCTGTATTTCGGGTGCACGAGTGTCAAAATCATCTGCAATCCGGATCTTACCTTTTAAGGTACCCGGTTGTCTCTTTGGCGTTTTTTGCACCGGCTGCAACTCAACAACCGGTTTGCCGTGTCTCGCAATGCGTACCTGTTTGCCGTCAAGAACCTGCTGAACCAAACGCGATAATCCGGTCTTGGCTTCGTGCATATTAACCGTTATGAGATTTGAATCCTTGGACATAGGCGTGCTGAAAGGCGTGAGATAATTTTTTGCTAAGTTAGCTACATTTTGTGCAGGGTCAATAAAAGAGGTCTGACCAGATGCCCGCTTTTCTTGAATAGCATTGCACCTGCTAAGCCCATTGACCGGGAGTCACCCATCCACCGCTTTGCGCACCATACAAAACTGTTCAAGTGCCAGTCCGGGGCTCCCGAGCGTTTTTACAAGCTCAAAGCCGAAGTGTTCGTAAAGACCCACATTGGCGGGGTTGTGCGTTTCGAGTACGACCGGAAGGCCGTGTTTATCGGCATGTTCAAGGGCCGGGGTGATGAGCCGGCGGAAGGCGCCGGTGCCGCGCAGGGAAGGATCAACCGCGATAATTTTGAGCCGGTAATGACGCTTCGGAACGAGGCCTTTGTACCAGCTCAGGTCGTTGGCTGCTGCAAGCTTTCGGGTATTTTGGATCAGTCTGAAAAAGTCCCGGAACCCTAAAACCGGCAAAGAAATCAGCACGATTTTGAGTTTGAGCTTGAGTTCCGCATAAAGGCTTTCGGCGCTGCTTTCCCCGCCGATCATAAAGGCACGCGGGTCGTCATCGAGCAGGTGCAGCAGTCCCTGTTTCGCCGCATACCGGATATGCAGTACCGCGTGCCTGTTCAGCAGTTTGGTTTTCTTTTCGGAAGGAAGACCTTCGAGGGTGCCCGCAGTGCCGGGGTCGCCGGCAAAACTTCCGGCGAGCACTCGGGCGGCGGTTTGGATGGTTTTGTGTTCAATTGTGTACATGGCATCATCTCCTTGCCGCAGGTTTACGAACAGGCGGTTAAAAAGGGTGCACACTTTTCCGGAAGCTGCGCTTACGGCTGATTCAGATTTGTGATGAGCGTCTGTCGAATCATAACCGGCGGGTCAGCCTGTG
Organism: Balneolales bacterium; assembly: GCA_020832405.1. Classification (GTDB taxonomy): domain Bacteria; phylum Bacteroidota; class Rhodothermia; order Balneolales; family Cyclonatronaceae; genus Cyclonatronum. Next base: position 10,119 of record JAFIET010000091.1, on the reverse strand, counting down.
TGAAGGCATGGCCTTCAGAACCGAGAAAACGCATCTGATTGAAAGGCGTACCCACTGCAACCCAGCCGTTGACCGCGAGGGTGTAGGTTTGGCCGGGATTAATCGTCTCCGGGAAGCTTCCGGCCACATACTCACCGGTCGAACCTTCCCAGCTGTCGAGCTCAAACTGATTTGCTTTATTTCTTAAAGTGATGAGGTCTGAGCCGCTGAGCGTGGCAATCCACATGTTGCCGTCAAACCGGATGCTGCGCTGCACATCAAAAAGGCGGACCTCACCCAAAGGCATGGCCGCCCCGAATGTGGTGTTGTTGAGGGCTGCTGCATCCGTTCCGCAGCTTTCCCGCAGCCATGCCGCCATTCGTTTCATCAGCGCTGTTTGGGTGGCTATTGCGGAATTGGCAGCGACAATTTCTTTAAGATTTTCCGGAAGATGTGTCTCTTCCAGCGCTTTTGCCATTGCCAGAAAGGCGGCATCGGCAGGCAGGTTGTCGTTAATGGTGATGCTTTCAATTTCGTACGCAGCGGAGTTTCCGTCGATCTGAAAGCGAACGATATCAACTGTTTCGCCATAGGAGCCTGTATGCAGGGCAAGGCGCTGATCCTGTTCGGTGATGAAGCGAAGATGGTCGTGACCGCCCAGCAGCAGGGCCGGCTTTGGGAGCGTCGGGAAGACTGCACGGTCGCTGAGTACGCCGTCATGATCCATCAGAATATTCAGCCGGCCGTTTCTCCAAAGACCGGGCAGCTCCTCAGCGGCGTAGGCAAAGGCTTCAGGAACGGCCCAGCGCTCATTGTGAATGGCGCGGTAGGTGGAGAGGTCGTCGGTGGCAATGCCCACGACCGAAAACCGGACCCCGTTCACCTCCCGGTGTACAACAGGCGGCGCAAGCGGCTCACCGCCCGAAATCTCCCGCATGTTGCTGATGAACTGAACGCCGTCGGTTTCCATCTGCTGCGCGACTTCCCGCATATCATCCGAAACGGCGCCTTCGTGGTTGCCCGCATTGAGAAAAACAGGCGCAAGAGCACTCAGCTGACGTAGAAATTCCCGCTCTGCCGCAACCCCGGAATTCAGCGAAACCGGGTGCCGCTCAAACACATCCCCGTTTATCAGTACGACGACGGCTTCCTCTTGCGATGCAAGCGATTTCACAAGCGGCAAAATACGCGCCATTTTGTCGGTAGCGCTGTGAAGGTCTGCCATGCAAACCAGTGTGAGGGACGATGGTTCCCTGCCGGAAGAGGTAATGCCGCATCCCCCAAAAAGCAGGAGTCCGGAAACTCCGGTTATTCCGGTTTTAATAAATTGCCGACGGCTCGTGCAGCTGCGTTCTTTTTCCATAATGGCTGGCTTATTGTTAAAGTTCTGTGCCAAAATACAACCATCGTCCCGATAAACATAAGCCGGATCAGGGCAGGGTGCGCATCACCCCAGCTCCCCCAGTTCCTCCCCGATCAGATCCAGGTAGGCCCCCTCGCGGATAAGCGCCAGGCTTTTTTCCATGTATTCCTTGAAGTAGGTGTCCTGCTCGGCATGAGGAATATGATCGCGAACAAAGTGATGGAAGATCTCGACGCCCAGACCCGGACGCAGCGGCCTGCGGAAATCAAGCGCCTGTATGGCCGTGAGCAGTTCGATGGAGAGAATGTGCTCCACATTTTCGAACACGCGCAGCAGCTTGGTCGCGCTGATGCTGCCCATGCTCACGTGATCTTCCTGACCTAGACTCGACGGGATGGAATCAACCGAGGCCGGGTGGCAGAACACTTTGTTTTCGGAAACCAGCGAGGCCGAGGTGTACTGCGGAATCATGAAGCCGGAGTTGATGCCGGTGTGCTGCATCAGCAGGGTTGGCAGTCCGTCGTGCCCTTCGAGCAGCAGGTAGGTGCGGCGCTCGGCAATGCTGCCCAGCTCCGCCAGCGCAATCGCGGCATAGTCCATGGCAAGGGCGATCGGCTGACCATGAAAATTTCCGCCGCTGATGATATCGCCGTTGCCGAATACCAGCGGGTTATCGTTCACGCTGTTGAGCTCGGTTTCCATCACCTGCATGCAATGCGCGAGGGCGCCGCGGCTTGCTCCGTGCACCTGCGGCACGCAGCGCAGGCTGTAGGGATCCTGCACTTTCCCGCAGTTCCGGTGCGATTCGAGGATTTCGCTGTCGCGCAGCAGCATGCGCACGTTGCCGGCCACAACGGCCTGACCCGGATGCCGCCTTACCTGCTGAATGCGGTCGTCGAAAGGGGCGATGCTACCCTGAAGGGCTTCGAGACTCGTAGTAGCCAGCAGGTCAGCGGTTTTGAGCAGGGCGATTGATTTTTCCAGTACGTAAGCGCCGTAGGCCTGCATCATCTGAGTGCCGTTGATCAGGGAGAGGCCGTCTTTGGCCTGAAGCTGTACCGGCTCAAGGCCATGTTTCTGAAGCACGGCCCCCGCCGGAAGCTGCCGCTCACCCGCATCATCCCAGAAATGTCCGTAGCCGATCAGCGGCAGCGCCAGGTGTGCGAGCGGGGCCAGATCGCCGGAGGCGCCCAGGCTTCCTTTAGAGGGCACAACCGGGATGAGGTCGAGCTCGGCGAAGCGCAGCAGCAGCGCAAAGGTTTCGCGCGAAACGCCCGAATAGCCCTGACCCAGCGCATGCAGCTTGAGCTGAAGCATCAGCCGGGTGATGGCTTTGGGAACCGGCTCCCCGACGCCCACCGCGTGCGAAAGCAGCAGGTTTTGCTGAAGTTGCGTGAGGTCGCCCTCCGAAATGCGCCGGCTCGCCAGGCCGCCGAAGCCGGTGTTGATGCCGTAATAGGCGCGGCCGTCCCGCAGGGCAGCCTCCACAACGGCGCGCGAGCGCTGCAGGGCTTCGGTATCAGTACCCAGCGATGCAAGCCGGTCGCGGAGGTCGGCATACAAATGCGCCAACCGTATGCTGTGCAATGTGATATCAGTCAATCAAATAGTCCGTTTTGGGCCGTTAAAAGGCCGTTTTAAGGAAAGCAGAATTCCGCTAAACCTAAGCAAATTTGTTCAACTTTGCCGTATCAAGCCCTATCTTTCGGGCAGCATTTACAACGATGAACCACGTCTCCCAAATTAAATCAAGGTGTACTGATGGATGCTTCAAAAATGCCCGAAAATGTGCAGGCTTTTCTTGCCGGCAAGCGCATCGCCGTTACCGGCGTCTCCCGGAAAGGGGATACGGCCGCGAGCCACATCCTCCGAAAACTCATCAAATCCGGCTATGAGGCCATTCCGGTAAATCCGCATGCGGCCGAGCTTGAAGGCCTCCCATGCTACCCGAACCTTCAGGCCATACCGGGCGGGGTGCACGCGGTGATGATCGCGACTTCGCCCGATGCTGCCGTTTCCGTTGTAGAAGAATGCGCTGCGCTGGGCATTAAGCACGTTTGGTTTCACCGCTCTTTCGGGGAGGGCAGCATTTCGGTGGAAGCCCTCGGTGCCTGCGAAGCCTACCGGATTGACCCCATAATCGGGGGCTGCCCGCTGATGTTCCTCGAACCGGTCGATATCGTGCATAAGTGCATGCGCTGGTTTGGTCAGCGCAACGGCAACGTGCCTGCCTGAAGCGGCCTGAGGAAATAAATCCCTCCGCCGGGAGTTTAACCCGAAGCTTTGCCGGTCGGGAAAGCCGCATCCCCCAAACCCAAGTCCCGTGCGTTTTCATGAAAAAAATATGTGCAGCCCTCATCCTGTTTTTCGCAGCCGCTTCCGGTAGCCTTGCGCAGCCGCTGCAGCTTTCACACGAAGCAGAAACCCGCTTCATCACCGCTTATAATCAGGGGTTTTCGGGCATTTTTGAGGTGCGCACGCTCACGCTTTCCGAGGGGGAAAACCTGATCGAAATCAGAGGAATCCCGGAGCTGCACTCGGTTGAGCGCCTCACCGTACTGCTCGACGGGGAGCTGCTCGAAGCCCGCATTGCCAAATCGGAACCGGGTTTTGCTTCGCTCATGAACCGGCTTCGCGGCACCCGCGTCCGCCTTGTGAACGGGCAGCAAGCGCAGGAAGGCCTGCTCAGGTATGAGTCCGGCATCGCAGCCCTGCAGCAGCCAGGCGCGCAGTTCATCAGTCCGGATCCGGCCTCGCATTTCATTTACCCGCTTTCCGGTGAGGTAAGCCTCTTCGGCGATTCCGGCCTCGTGCTGCGGGTACACGCGAACAGGGCCGGGCCGCAGCGCATCGGCCTGCTCTACGGAACCAACGCCATCGGCTGGACCGTGATGCACAGCCTCAGGCTGCATCCCGACACGGAAACCTACGAATGGGTAGCCGAGGCGCAGATTTTCAACAACTCCGGCATGGACTTTGACCACGTTTTTCTCCGTTTGTTTTCGGGGGATGTGGACCTGCGCGAGATGCCTCGCCTCGCCCATACCCGCATTCCGAGGGCACTCGATGTGTACGATGATATGATGACGGATATGGATGCCTTCCTTGAAATGGATGCGGCATTTGGTCCGGCGGTGCGTATGAGCAGCTCAATGGCCGCTCCGCCGGTTCAGGTTCAGTTTGAAGATTTCTTTGCCTACGATTTCCCCGAGCCGCTGCTGCTGCCCACAGGCTCCGTTGCTTCGGTACAGCTTTTTCATTTCCGGGACCTGAACTACCGCAGCCTGCATTTCCTTGAAATTCCGCAGCACAACCTGCGCAGCCTGCGCACGACGCGGCTTGCGGTGCTCAACGAAAATGAAGCCAATGCCATCCCGACTGAAGCCCCGCCGGGAGAGGTGTACGCGAGCAGCTTCCCCCGAAACGGTATGCCGGTTTTTGAGGGAATCAGCCGGATAAGTGCCACGCCGCCGGGCCTCACGCGCTATGTTGCAACCGGCGTGCATGTGCCGGTAAGCACGCGTCACGAGCACGAAAGCCGCGGCGGGAGAAGGGGAGAAGACCGCCTCGACCTGCACACGGTAAGCATGACCAACGAAGGCACCGAGGCCATCGAAGTGCTGGTGCAGCGCAGCATCGGCAATACGCGGACCCTTGTGCACCGCATGCCGGAGGGTTTTGAGCAGCTCGGCAGCCTCATCCGCGGCACCATCCGGCTCGCACCCGGCGAAACCCAAACCTTCGAACTCACCCTCCGGACGCCCGCCCTATGATTTCATCCTTCAGAAAAAACATCACCCTTTTGCTGCTGCTCCTTTGCATTCCGGCTGCCGCTATTGCACAGCAGGACTATGTGTTTAGTCCCGCAGCCGACTCCGTGCAGATTCACATGCAGGGCGGGCAGTTTGCCACGGTTTACGAGACACGCATCCTCAACCTTCAGCAAGGGCTGAACGAAGTTTTGATGCACGGTCTGCCGCATCCCACAAGCATCAGCGACCTGCAGTTTGGCGGTGATCTGATGCCGGCCGGCTCCGCGCTACGGATTGAAGCCGGCACCATGAGCGCCCTGCTCGGCAGGCTGATCGGGGAGGAAGTGACGCTGAGCGGTCCGGCGGGGACCATCACTGGTATCATTGAGGATGCGGCCCGCGGCATGCTCACCCTTCGTGATGCCGAAGGGCAGCAGGTGATTGTGCCGAACCCGCACTTGTACAGCCTGCAAACCCGGAATCAGGATGCGGATATCCGCGCCGACAGCGGCCTGATGCTGACCTTCGCGGCGGAGCGTGCCGGCACTTACATGATCCGGCTGTGGTACCACACAGGCTACCTCGGCTGGAGCGCCGAGCATCAGCTCGTTGTGGATAATGAAACCGATCAGCTCGGCTGGACGACTCTGATTCACCTCGAAAACAACACCGGCGCCGACTGGGAAGCGGCGCGGCTGAGCATCAGCAGCGGAAGCGTGAACCGGCGGGGCGGCATGGGCGGGCTTACCTCCGCGGTGGCCAACGACCGGAGTCCGGACCGCTTCACCTTTGCGTTTGATGAGCCGGTGAACCTCAGCACATTGCACAAAACCCGCATGCGTTTCCTTTCAGCTGAAAACCTGCCCTACACGAAAGATTACCACTACCGCGCCGCCTACAGCCGCAGCGTGAACGTTACCGACCGGCGTCCGGATATTTTTTACAGCATCAGGGCTTCGGATGTCATGCAGCATGTTCACAGCGGTGCGAACCGGCTGCCCGAGGGCGAAACGCGGCTGCTCCTGCGCACGGCCGACGGCCTCGTGCTCATCGGCGACCGTGCCCCGACCGGCCTCGCCGAAGCCGACTCCCTGCTCCGCATTCAGGGCGGCCGCAGCCCCCGGCTTTCCATAGATGAAGTCGTGCAAATCACCACCCCGGAGGAAGATGAGAACCGGCACCGGGTGAGCGGCGCATACACCATCCGCAACCTCGGCACGGAAGTGAAGCCGCTGCGCATCAGCATACAGGCCGACGAGCGCACCCGGGTAATTTCCGTTTCCGAACGCAGCTGGACCCAAACCGATCAGTCCCTGGAAATCAGCCTCGAGCTCCAACCCGGCGAAACCCGCCGCGTAGAGTTTGAAACTGAACAGCGCAGGGGTTTTTGAGCGGTGGGGGTGGCAGTAGTAGTCAGATTTGGGAAGATGAGACTGGCTCTGGATTAAGGGAAACCCAAGGGCGTTATCTTGTTGGAGGAACCTGCAAATCAGGTTAAGGCTTTGAGTTAACATTTAATCACAGCAAATCTTCGCGTGTACTGTTATAAGGGCATTTTAGGCGAAAATTTATTGCGTAAGTAAACTTGTTTTCGTTCCTTGTAGAAAACCAGAACATAATGCATTAAAATAAAATTAACCATCTGTAGTGACATCAGAATCACAAAATATTGAGTTCAAAGTAAGCTGGAGAGATGAATACCTGAAATGGATTTGTGGTTTTGCAAATGCCCAGGGTGGAACTATCTTTATCGGTAAAGATGATTCAGGAAATGTAGTAGATTTGAAAGATGCTAAAAAACTAATGGAAGAAATTCCAAACAAAGTAAGAGATACTTTAGGGATTTTAGTTGATGTTAATCTGCATCAAACAGACCAAGGTAAATTTATTGAAATTTTTGTTGAGCAATACCCTTATCCAGTCAATTACAAAGGACAATATCATTACAGAAGCGGAAGTACCAAACAGGAATTAAAGGGGGTAGCACTTGATAAATTTCTCCTTCAGAAAAAAGGGAAAAGATGGGATGGAGTTCCTGTTCCAAATATTTCTGTAAATGACTTGAAGCAGGAAACGTTTGATTTTTTTCGCAAACGGGCGTTGAGAAATCAAAGAATTGATGAAGAAAGTCTAAAAGACAGTAATGAACACCTTATTGATAATCTTCATCTTAGGGAAGGTAAATTTCTTAAGCGTGCTTCTGTTTTGCTTTTTTATTCAAATCCTGAAAAATACATTACAGGGGCTTACATAAAAATTGGATTTTTTGAGAGTGACAGTAATTTAAAATTTCAGGATGAAGTTCACGGAAATCTTTTTGAACAAATTGAAAAGACTACAGAGTTACTTTTTACAAAATACATCAAAGCTTTGATAAGTTATGAAGGCTTAAATCGTGTGGAAATATACGATTATCCAAAAGAAGCAATTAGGGAAGCGTTACTAAATGCTGTTGCCCATAAAGACTATTCAGGTGGTGTTCCGATTCAAATCAGTGTTTATAATGACAAGTTAATGATTTGGAATGAAGGGCAGCTTCCTGAAAACTGGACTATTGAAACATTATTGAATAAACACTCTTCAAAACCATTCAACCCTGATATTGCAAATGCACTTTTTCGAAGTGGGTATATTGAGTCTTGGGGTCGTGGTATTTCCAAAATGACAGAACAATGTTTTAATTTTGGGCTCCCTGCCCCCTCATTCTTTTTTAAAAGTTCAGGTTTTTGGGTAGAGTTCAGAAAAGATATTTTCAATCATAACGATCTTAGAAAACTTGGATTAAGTGACCGGCAAATCAATGCTGTGCTCTTCGTGAAAGACAATGCAAAAATCACTAATGGTGATTATCAAAAAATTAATAATTGTTCAAGAAACACAGCGAGCAATGAATTATCTGATTTAGTAGAAAAAGGAATATTTTTATCAAGTGGACAAAAAGGAGCGGGTGCGTTTTATAGCTTGAAAGGCATTGCACAATAATTGCACAAATTGCACAATCGCAACTTCTGCGAGAGAAAAACAGAGCTTGTTGTTTTCAAGACGTTATACTGAAGCGGAGAATTGGAGCAGAAACAACCGGTGTTTAGATTGTTCATAAAACAAACTTCACAGACTCAAGTGAACAGAGAAGAAATCCGAGTCGATAACAGCAACTATCCTAAAGTGGCAGTGAAGTGCTTCAAAATTGCCACCTTCTGTTTGCTGCAGAACGTTAAATACTGATTCAAAAAGTCTCGATACTCAAAAGCACCTGCCACTGAAAGCTGCCGGCAGCCTTGAATGAGTGTCAACTTTTCAAGGAGCCTATTCCTCATCCCAAACCACATAAAACCAAATCTAAAAACCCTTACATTACCAAGGCAGGCAACAGACCTCGAAAAATTTCTTCCCGGAAACCAAACACTGTAGCTCCAAACGCAATCAGTCAGATGAAAATGAAACGAGTACTCCTCTATTTGCTTGCGATAACCGGGTGGCTTACCCTGCTGATCAGAATTTATTTGAAAATCACTACCTCAGGCCTGCCGTTGACGGAATCCCTGATGCAGTTATTCAGCTATTTCACGGTTCTCACAAACTTGCTGGTCACCATTTATTGCACCGTGCATTTACTGTCATCAAGCCGGCAAAGCCGGTCAAAGCTGTTTTTGAGACCCGAGACCCTCACAGCCCTTACGGTTTTTATACTGATAGTCGGAACCGTTTATCATCTCCTCTTAAAATCTTTATGGAATCCTGAGGGGCTGCTTATGATCACAGACGAAATCTATCATACATTCGTCCCTCTTGGAACTTTAGCCTTATGGTTGGTATCAGCAGACAGCAAAGGGGGTAATTTAAAATATTTGTACAGCTGGATTTTATACCCTGTTCTGTACCTTGTCTTTGTTCTGATTCGCGGAAGTATTTCGGGTTTTTATCCCTATCCGTTTATCAATGTTGCTGAACTGGGTCTGGTAACAGTGATGATGAATTCTTTTTTTCTTCTGATCATAATGTGCTTGCTTTTTCTGCTATTCGGCTTTGTTGGAAAAAAAATAGCCCGTTTCAAATAAAGAGCAGAAAAAATTATCCTATCCCTAAAAGCGCACCCGCGCTTTACTGCTCCAAATTTTTCAGGAAGTCAGAATTCCCCCCTCATCCCGCTTTGGGAAGCTCCACAAAAAAGGTTGATCCTTCACCCTCGGTGCTTTCAAAGCGGAGGCTGCCGTTCATGCGCACTGCAAAATCGTGGCTGAGCTTCAGGCCGAAGCCGGTGCCCCGTTCGTTGGCCGTGCCTTTGCGGGATTGGGTTACATCCGTGAAAAGCTGCTGCTGCACGGCTTCGCTCATGCCGATGCCGGTATCCCTGATCAGAATCACAACCGAATCGGCCCGCTCTTCCGCAGCGATTGAAATCTGCCCGCCTGTTTTCGTGAACTTGATGGCATTAGAAATAAGATTGCGCAGCACAAAAGTGAGGGCATTGTGATCCGCCAGTACAGCGGGCACTTCGGGAAGCTCAGCGGTAACCGAAATCTTCTTTTTGGCCGCATTGTTTTTTTGCGACTGCAGCACTTCCCCGATTAAACCGGATACCTCAACGGTTTTTAGATCCATCCTCACACCGGAGAGCTGCTCTTTGGCCCAGGTGAGCAAATCGGTCATTACCAGGCTGTTTTCCTGAACGGCTGCCTCAACTTCCGGAATCATGGCCCGAAACTCTTCCATCGAAATCTCTTCCTCTTTGAGAAGGGTGAGGATGCCTTCCATCGAAATCAGGGCGTTGCGAAGGTCGTGCGAAACGATGGCGAAAAGCTTGTCTTTGGCTTTGTTTGCTTCTTCAAGTTTCAGCTTCTGAGCTTCCAGTTCTTCCATGATAATTTGCTTGGAGGCCGCATTCCGTTTCATTTGCACCAGCAGCAAAATCAGAAACAGCAGCGCCAGCAAGCTGACGAAAATAAGTACCGACTGCGTGCGCAGCTGCCGGTTTTTCTGAAGCTGCTGCTCCTGCAACAGGCTGTTGATTTCCCGCTGACGCGA
>JAFIET010000178.1 GCA_020832405.1 Balneolales bacterium | reverse complement strand
CGATAGTAATTGTTGTGGATTCCGTTACTTCAAAAGTGTTACAATCATCTCTTACAACCACCGTATAAGAAGTTGATTGTTCCGGAGTTACTATTACACTTGAAGTAGTCTCCCCGCTGTGCGGCCACAAGTAATAATAATCTCCAAAACCACCACTAGGTGAAGCGACTAATTCAATAGACTCTCCCGGACAAATTTCAGTATCTGGTGTTAAATCAACAATTAGGGGTGGACTTAAAATTGTAATTGTTACTGCTCCAGAGACCTCTGCTCCACAAACATCTGTAACTGTTACTTGATAGTTTGTTGTTGCAGAAGGGGCTACTGAAACAATTTCACTTTGACTAATAACAGCATTCGAGTTTTCGAGCCATTCGATTGTAAAGGGGGCTGCGCCTCCAAAAATAAATACTTCAAGGTCGTTTCCCACAAAAGGACATTGTTCAACAATATCCGCTGTGACTTGTATTTCTAAATCTTCATAAATGGGTACTTCAACAAGTGCACTAGCAGTTACCTCTTGATTTAAACAGTCATCCACAATAGTTACGCTGAACTCTTCAGTAGCATTTGGAGAAACAAAAATACTTGAGCTAGTCTCCCCAGTATTCCATAAGTAAGTGTAATCGCCTCCTCCACCTGTTGCATTAGCGAACAATTCTATTTCTTGTCCTGGACAAACCACTTCACTAAAATCAATGGTTAATTCAACAGGAGCGGTTGGATTGAAAAAAAGCTCTACACTTTGAAAGTTGTCATTACCACATGGGTCTTGAATAGCGAACTCAATTAATAAATTAACTGTTCCCTGTAAATTCGGGTTTACAAGTGCATCAATTGTAAAACTTGTGGTTGTTTGGCCGGCATTAAAATTGACCTGTGTTGGTAAATTGGAATGATCTAACCCCTGAACGGCAGATCCAGAAATAATTAAAGGGATACCTAGTGGCTGACTAACATCACCTGATCTAGAAACCGTAACTGTAGCACTCGTACAACCTTGAGCCAAGGTCTTTCCATCTCCGTATGGGTCACTTGAGAGCTGATAAGTAACATTTACAGGTTGTTCACTTGATAAAGAATTCGCAGATAAAAAAATTCCGGAATCAAAAATAGCATCTCCAACATCCGCAATGGCTATTATTAAACGATAGGTTTCCCCACATTGAACAGGAGAAACAGCCTGTAAAGGAGTTGTGAACCCATCGTATTGCACAAAAAATGGGTTGGTGTTAAATGGAGCGTTATTACCTGTTCCGTTGTTGACATAAAACTGACAATTCATGCATGGGCCATTGTTGTTTGTTCCGTTGTTCACGTTATTTATGGTAACAGGCTGAGTAGTACCGGGAATAATAGCCATGTTTTGATTACCTGCAATACCTGGGCCACTAATAAAAAAAGCAAAGACATCATTAAATTGATCCCCTACCCATTCTGGATATTCCTCCGAACCAAAAACATATTCAAAACGTACAGTGTCTGATTGCGGAACGAAATCAAATTCTAAAATCGCTGCATTATATGTTT
>JAFIET010000090.1 GCA_020832405.1 Balneolales bacterium | reverse complement strand
CATCGATCTGCGCATCGGGGCACGTTACTGTAAGGCCGTTTTCGGCCAGGAAGAAATTTGAGGGTGGAGCAATCAAAAAAGAATGCCTGTCATCACCGCGGCCGGTACCGCCGGAAAATTGGGCATGTGTTACTTCCCAAAAAAGCAATACAAAGGCCGTTGCCAGAAGCAGTAGTTTTGTTTTCATGTTGTTCTAAGTTTTTTGTAATTCGAATAATGATGCTGTGCGGCAAGTTGCAGCTTCGGACCTGTTGAGCGGTTGCGATGCTGTTCTTGTTGAAAATTTGATTGTGCAGTTTATTCTCCGATGGCGGCCGGCAAAGACCGTACGCCACGGAAGCCGTAGCGGGAGTTCCTTGATATATCCGTATCGGTGGCGACAAAGCGGTTTGAAACTGCAAGAGCTGAAGCACCAATATCCCAAGTTCCCCCTCTCATGCCGGAGCCGGTGGCCCCTGTAACGCCCCCGCTGTTAAGGCCCGGCCAGGCCGGAACATCAGCATACCCGTTGGTACTGAGTGTGCCGTTGCCGTGAAGGCCGGAGAATGCTCGCCCATCATTATTACCTACAGTAACGGGGCGTTCCCACAAGTTTCCGCTCAATTCCATTATCCCCCAGTACCCTGCCCCGGAGGCCTCACGTGTAGCGTTTTGACCTGCAAAGGAGCCTACGCGAACCGGGCCGGCGACGGGGTTACTGCTTTGGGTGAAATTAGCATTCGCTGAGGCCGGGGTCGGCGTTTCTTCAGCCAGACCGGCATCAATAAGGCCGTTTACCTGAATGATGCTTGTGCTGCCCCAGGCATATTCATTTGGCACCGGTGATGCCGGCCCGCGGGCGGCTTTTTCATATTCCAGCTCGGTCATAGGCCGAAGTCCGGACCAGTCCAGGAAGGCCGCCCCGTCCATCCAGCTCATCCAGTTATTTGCCACGTTTGGAGTGCTGGTTTCATACTGCCCGTTTGTAAAGCTGATCCCGTTGCGATTAGCACCGCCTGTATATGCTCGTGTACTTGCCTGTGCAGGGGTTAGGGTGTTTAAAAAATCCACATATTGCTGCTGACTTACCTGGTATTTCATGCTGTAGTAGCCGTTTATGCCGGTAGGGAAATGTTCCGGCAGTATTCCCGGATCGCCAATTGTGTTGAACCCTGACGTAAGGGCTCCCCAAAGGCACCCGCTTTCGTTTTCGATACAGCCATTCCAACTTTCTGAGGCCAAAAATGGCCCGTTGCCGCCCCCGGCTATAAATGGCCGTGTTTCTGTACCCCCGCTTCCCAGCCAAAACGGACCGGGAGCCACATACACCATTTCAATGGCGAAGATGCTGATTTCGATTAATTCATCTTCGGGTATGTTGTCAACCCCGTAATTCCATCGTAACAGATTGCCCGTAGTTGAGAAATTACCGTTGCCGTTCTGGCTGCGGTAGATAAATGCGCCTACGCCGGGATTTTCAGAAATGTGAAAAGCCAATTGCTCATTGGGTACACCAATATCAATGGTTGCCGGCGTACCGGTTCCGGCAGTGTGACCACTGTTGTGTAGTTTAGCGTGCTGCCAGTCGCCGTTACCCACGCGGTATTTTACGAAAACCCAGGCGGCATCCCAGTTGCCAGCGTTATGACCGTCAAGTGGAAAAAGGTTATCGGTACGCCAGGAATTTTCCCAGCTCAGATCAAATTGTACAAGCCAGTAACCTTCGGTTGTGTTCTGGCTGGTAAGGGTTCCGTTGGAAACCTGAATATTGTTTGCCTGCGCAAAATTGCCCGCAAACAGTATCACAATGAGTGCAAAGAGTTTTTTCATATACGTATGATTTAGTCCGGAAATGTTTCGAATCCGAACCCAACATAGGTATATGGTTGCCTGTTTTTCTTCCCCGATCAGGTCAGTTTTGTCCCCGATTGGTTCAAAATGTACTTTTTGGGGGTCTAATTATGCTTAATAGGGATGAGATTGACTTACTCTTGATGGTTATTTGGGTTTTTAATTCAGAATGATTACGATTCGGTATAACGTAATTATATCGAAATCGATAAACCAAAAACGGGGTAAAATGAAATTTTTACCCCGTTGAAATTCTGAACTCTTAACTCACTAATGCTGCATTTACTTCACCAACAACATCTTCCTTGTTTGCACAAAGTTTCCTACAGTCAGGCGATAGATATACACCCCGCTGCTCAAATTCGCGGCATCGAACGAAGCTGTGTGATACCCGGCCGGTTTTTGATTGTTTACCAGCGTGGCCACGCGCTGCCCCATCACGTTATAGACTTCCAGCCTGACATTTCCACTTTCAGGTAAACCGAAGGTGATGTTTGTAGTAGGGTTGAACGGGTTGGGGTAGTTTTGGGCAAGATAGGTTGTTTGAGGCAACTCGCTTTCAACGTCAATGTTGGTGGCGGTTAACGCTACGGTTAGTGTAAACCGGTTGTCTGAATTGTTCTTGTTTACGCTTACAGCAGGCTTCATCTCAGCAAATCTGGACTCAAAAGGTCGGGTATCAATTTTCTTGGTACTTGCTTCATCAAGTATAAACATATGTGAGAATCCCTCGCTCAGAAGCATTTGCTCACCGGTTACATGGTCGGTCAGATATATCTCTGTTCCGGGTATTTGCGGAAACTCAGATACCTGAAGCGTAAATTCACCCGCAGAAGTGGTCTGGACAAAAAGCGGCACTTCTTTCACAAAGGTCTGGCTAAGTGGCAGATATTGTGTCCTCCAGGCATCTGTGTTTCCGGGCATGGTAGTAAACACATGCAAATATTCTGCTTCGAGACTGCTCATGCGATAGGCGTTAAACGATTCCGGATACATCGCCCTTTCATCATCAAAGAGAAGCGCACTTTGAGTGTGTTTACCTGAACCTGACACAGATAAGCGCAGTGTCGGGATTTCCTCCGTACTCAGCAAAACTCCAGATTCACCTTCTTCTGCATACTGATGCTCAGGACCAATTCTAAAAGTTACATCCTGAAGTGTCCGGACCCAAAATCCCTGAAACGGCGCTATAGTTCCTGAAAACTCTTCAGATGCTGAGTCTATGTAATCCGCACCGCCGGCTCGATTGGCATCCCATATATACAGGTTACTATGGATCCGGTCAGGATCTAACCCCTCGGCCACACTGCTCCATGAAACAGGAAACGGGAACGGATTACTGAGCAGCTGCCACCCATTATTATTTAAGTGATATAAAAGTTGGTTGAATGCTCTGTGATTTTGAATTCCCTGTACTTCAATTGATTTTGGCCACGGGTTTGGGGTACCATCGTAATTATCATCAGCATAAACATATACCGCTATACCATTATAGCGATTGGTGTATAAGAATGGGTGTGGCTCCCAATCTGTGATTGATCCAACAATCCGCATTTCATTTTGAGGTACTTGCCAACTACCTGACCATTGATTGTAAACAAATACATTGGAGCCTCCTTGCGGATAGTTGGAACCGGTGTAGCCTTGCGTCCAAATATTGTTCAAAAACTCACCATACGTGGTACTTGCAACGGGTGAACCCAATAAATGCCACCCTTCGGCAGGGCCGGGGATAGTGGCCGTATGTCTGTCTTTCAATACTTCCGGCCCAGCCCAACGAGCAATTCTATTAGCAGGTTTATCACCTGCACCGTTAAATTGACCTACTGCATATACGTACCCCCCGCTATGTTCAATTGCATTAACAGAACCAAATATTCCACTTCCAAGATTATAAAAAGTATCCGTTTCGATATTATACCGGATGATATTTGAACCAAAATCTGTGCAATCACTACAAAATAAACCATCCCCACCTATATAAAGATTGCCACCATTCAGTTTTAGCGCATTGATTGCGCCATAAATTCTATCATTAAAATTGTATGCATCTTCTACCCAGAACCCTTGAATTTCATTTGAAAAGTTATTATTAGTAAAGCGATACCGACGAAGTCTGCCCTCAAATGCATCATCAAACATACCTACAAACAGATCCATATTATAACTATGGATATTATAACTACAACATATATACTCGCCCCAATTATATAATGCAAGTGCACCTATTTCGTAGGAGTGCGAATTATATGAGTATTCTATCAAAGAGTGCCACTCAAAATCTTGGAAATAAGCGGCACCTAGACCACCCTTAAATAAAGGAATAGGAAAATTATATTGGTCAGAAGGGTAAGGAGGTATAATGGCCCTAATCAGGGGAGGGTGCAATCTTATCGGACCGCCGCTCAGGTTGTTATCTGACCAGGTATCTGTAACTGTATCAAAAATGGCCACGCGTAAAGCAGGATTCCCTCCTGCCTGTAAGAATTGACCTCCCACATAAAGGTCCGTGCCGGCCACCTCCAAAGTATAAACAAAATTACTAACTCCGCTGCCTAATGTATGCCAGGTCTCCGTAACTATATTGAAACGGGCAATATTATTTGCCGGCTGCCCTCCGGCCTCGAAAAATAAACCTCCAACAAAAATATTATCGCCGATTATCGCCAACGCATAAACAATACCATTAATTCCACTGCCTAATGCATGCCAGGTCTCTGTAACAGTATTGAAACGGGCAATTCTATTTGCCGGCTGCCCTCCGGCCTGAGAGAATTGACCTCCCACATAAATATTATCGCCTTTTATGGCAATTGCGTGAACTTGTCCATTAGGACCATCACCAAATAGTTCGGTTTCCCAGTAATCATTGTCGTTGCCACTATTACTTAGAGTGGCCTCTGATTGTTGTGCCTGAATATTCTGGCTGGCTAAAAGTAAAACAAAAAAGGTAAGTAATTTTTTCATGGTGTTGTAAGGATCTATTTCTGTTGATTTGTAATATTTCAAAAGTGTATCTGTAAAACTGGCCGTCACAAAGCCTTCATGGCCCGGCGCAACGGGTTCAGCCAGGTTGATGTTGGGGCTGAGGGGCTGATGCCGGCATTAATCCACTGTCTCAACGGAGTTAAAATCACCGTAGGCAGTGCCAACCTGAGTCTGATCAGCCGGCGGATCCGCCTGTGCTTTCAGCATGTTTCCATTGCAACAGCTGCTATGGTTTTGTGCAGCGGAGCTGTGATCGTTTAGCTTAACCGGTTTGATCCTGCTGCCTGCGCAGACGGTTAAGGGCGTAGGCCCCGCCGGCCGCAAGCAGCAGACCGAGCCCGCTGCCGATGGGCGTTTGGGCGGGCCCGGGTTGTTCATCGGCTGCGCGGGCGGGTTGTCGCGCCAGACCTGCTGATCGCGATGCTGAGCTTCGGCATCAGCCGGAAGGGAGATAAACAAAAAGGTGAGGATGGTAGTTGTGATGAAAGAAGTCAGAAGGGATTGCATAGTACAGTCAGTTTGAATTTTGGATGATGCGGGAGGGAGTTGCAGACCGGCAAAGGCGCCAATTTGACGCACATACCGGCCTGATTGTTGGTACGGCCAAGAAGCCTTACTTCACCAGCGTCATTTTGCGGATGATGCTTTGGTTGCCGGCCTGCAGGCGGTACAGGTAAATGCCGCTTGACAGGCCCTGCCCGCTGAAGCTTACCGTGTGGCTGCCTGCGCTTTGGTGCCCGCTCACCAGGGTTGCCACCCGCTGACCCGTAAGGTTGAAGACCTCGAGCCGCACATCTGCCGCTTCCGGCAAATCGTACTGAACCCTCGTGACCGGGTTGAACGGGTTGGGATAGTTTTGGTGAAGGCTTATGGATTGGGGGTGATGCGTTTCGGGCTGAAGTCCGGTGAAGCTGTAGTTCACGGTAAGGGTAAACCGGTTTTCAGGATGTTCTTCCTGAAGGGTAACCGCAGGATTGTTGCGGGTAAGGATTGCTTCCGGGGTTTCCTTGTCGGACAGTTGTAATCCGGCTGCTTCCATCGTGAAAACGTATGAAAAGCCTTCCTCTAAAAGCATCTGCTGACCCGTATGATGATCGGTCAGTACTATCACGATGCCTTCTGTTTCGGGAAAGGCGGGCACCCCGAGGGTGAAAGTGCCACCCTTTGCAGCCTGAACATGCAGCGGCAGCTCTTTGGTGTAGGAATGGCTTAGCGGAAGGTACTGCGTGCGCCAGTGCGGTTACCGTCGGTTGTGAACAGGTGAAGGTAGTCCGGCGAAAGGCTGCTCATCCGGAATGCGTTGAATGATTCGGGATAGAAAGCTCTTTCATCATCAAAAAACAGCTGACTTTCAGCCTGCATCTCTGCCCCGGTTAGAGAGAGGCTGATAGCCGGGATGTTGCCTTCTGCAAACGTGAAATCTCCGCCGATGTAAAGGTTGTCTCCGCTTACCGCCAGATCCCTTACCGTGGAGTTCACACCTCCAAAATTTTCCCAGCTACCGGTTGTTAAATTGTACCGGGCCAGAAAAAAGGAGGTTATGCCGCCAATTTCTAAAAAATCACCTCCGGCATAGAGATGATTTCCGATGATGAGCAATGAATTGACCACACCATTGGCCCCGCCGAGAGCAGTCCACTCACCGTTTGTTGTATTATACCGTGCTATACGGTTAGCTGTAACACCACCGGCAGTGGTGAAAAAACCTCCTGCGTAAATATAGTTTTCGTGGGCAGTCACAACGGTTACAGTGCTGTTTGTGCCCGGGAAGACCGTGCTGTCTGACCAAAAGTCATTTTCCGGGTTAATGCCGCTTAGCAGGGTCACCTCTGCGTGCTCCGGGTAGTCGTTTGCCCGGGGTTCAGACATGTTAACCGGGCTGTTCTGCGCCGATAGGGTGGGGCCTGCAATAAAGAGTGCTGAAAGGATGAAAAGTATTTTCATTTGCGGGCTGTTAAGTTCTAAGATGTTTCGAATCCGAACCCAACATAGGCATATGGTTGCCTGTTATTCTTCCCCGATCAGGTCAGTTTTGTCCCCGATTGGTTCAAAAGGAGACTCAGTTTGCCCAAAAGAGCATTTTTTGTCCCGGCAGGGGCTGCACGGTTTTACCAGGCCTGGCCTTGATGCCGCCTTACCCCAGCTCCCCCGGCTTCACCCCGAAGCGCTCTTCGAACAGTTTTACGAACCAGCTCGCTTTCTGAAAGCCGACGGCTTCCGCAGTTTCTTCTTTGCTGATGCCCGGGTTGTTCAGAATCAGCTGCCGTGCATACTGCAGCCTGATCTCCTTGATGAACTGCGCGGGTGTCATGCCCGATTCGGCTTTGATAGCCCGCACGAGCGTGCTCCGGCTCATGTTCAGGGCGTCGGCGATGAGGTCTGTTTTGAGGTTTTCATCGCTGATGTGCGCTCTGATGTAGGCTGCGGCCCGCTCTGCATGTCCGCGCACTTCTTCAGTGGCATCTGTATCTGCATCGAGCTTCATGGCTACCCTGATTTCTTTCCGGCTGCTGTAGGTTTTGAGGGCGTTGCCGGACCTCAGCAGCAGTTCCTCAGCATTGAACGGTTTGGTGATGTAGTCGATAACCCCGGCGCGCAGCAGGCTGAGTTTGTTTTCCAAAAATGGTTTCGCTGTGAGGATGATGACCGGAATCTCCCGAAGCCGGGGCTGTTTTTCGAGCGCCTGAACCAGACCGTAGCCGTCGAGTTCCGGCATCATGAGGTCAGAAATGATGAGGTCCGGCTCCCAGGTTTTGAGCAGCTCAAGCGCGGCAAGACCGTTTTCGCAAATCCGGACTTCCCCCAGCCGGCTGAGAATTCCGGCCACATAAGCCTGCATATCTTTGTTGTCTTCCACCAGCAGAATCTTTCCGCTAACCTGCTCCGGCTGGTTTTCAGCCAGGATGCTCAGCCCGGTGAGGTCCAGCTGACTCCGGCTCAGCGGTTCCTCCCACTGATCCGGTTCGGGCAGGGCTTCACCGGTGTACTCCGGCAGTCTCAGCACAAAGCAGCTTCCTTTCCTGCGCCCGGTTTCGAGATACAAATCGCCTTCCATGGCTTTCGCAAGCGAGCGGCTGAGCTCCAGGCCAATCCCCATGCCTTCCTGATAGGGCAGGTTTTCGTTGCGAATGCGGTGGAAGCGGTTGAAGACCGATTCGGCCTGATCATCCGGAATGCCCGGACCCGTGTCCGAAACCCGGATTACCAGCCGCCCTTCCTCCCGGCTGCCCGTAACCTGAATGATGCCTTCTTCCGGGGTGAATTTGATGGCGTTGAAAATCAGGTTGTTCAGGATGGTCTCCAGCTTGTCGGGGTCCGTCTGAATGCGCAAATCAGTTTCGCAGGGGTCAATTTTGTAGATCTGTTTCTTGGCGTCTGTGAGGGATCGGAAGCTCTCAGCTATACGCCGCATCAGCGGCCCGGCAAGCAGAACCTTAGGCCGAAGCTGCAAAATCTGATTGTCCAGCTTGGTGACATCAATCACCTGATCAATCATGTTCGACAGCCGCCTGATGTTGCGCCTCACCACCTGCATGTTGGTTTTGTCCTCCGGTTCTGTGATGGAATCCCGGTCGATTTTCTCAACCAAACCCTGACTGATGGTGATGGGCGTACGAAACTCATGGGCGATATTTGCAAACAGGCGGGAGCGGAGCTGTTTCTCTTCCCGGAGTTTTTCGGCCTGTTTTTCAATGAGGATGCGGTCTTCTTCGGCTTTTTGTTTTTTGGCCTCAATTTCTTTGGTGCGCTCCGAAATGGTGATTTCCAGCGCTTCTTTTTTCTTTTCGAGGGATGCCGTCCGCCAACGCACAAGGAACAACATAAAGCCTGCGAAAAAAATCACATACATCAGGTAAGCCCAGACCGTAGCGTACCAGGGAGGAAGTATGGTGAAGGTAAACCGGGCTTCATCGCCCACGCGGGTATAAACATCGCGGGTGCGTACAATAAAGGTGTAGGTGCCGGCCGGCAGGTTGGTGTACTCCCGGCGGGTTTCATCATTCCAAACGGTCCACTCCCGGTCGAATCCCTCAAGTTTGGTCTGAAAACGGCGGTAGCGGACCGGCAGATGAGAAGTGCTTCCCCAGTTAAACCGAATGGGCTCCCGCGTATGGGAGATGCCTGCTTCGCGTGTGCGAACGATCGGCCCGGCCTGTCCGCTGAGCAGGGAGTCGGTACCGAGCGTAACTTCGCTGATGATGGCGCTGCCCGTTCGGGGGAAAAGATCGAGTTTGGTGAGATCAAAACGCGAAGCCGTGAAGTCCGAAATCGTGTAAACTTCGTTCTCGGATGGAATCACAAAATCCTGAATATGCAGGAAGGGCGCATGCCTGCGAAACGGCATGAAGGTCCATTCATGCGGCGGTTCGGTTGAGAGATCAAGGAACCCGAGCTGCGCGCCGTTCAGGTCGAGCCACAGCCGGTTGAAATGATCGGCCACCGTAGGCCAGGGCGTTTTGATGTGAAAATCGAAGGGTTTTTCGAAGGGTAGGTAGGGGAAGAAGGTCTCCGATGCTTCATCAAAAGCGTAATACTGCTCACTCGTGGTGAAAAAGACGGTGTCCTTCGCTTTGAAAGTGTAAAGGAAATTTCCGGGGGGGAAGCCGTGATCTGTGCCGAATCGCCGGAACTCATCGGTTGTGAAGGTGTTCCCTTCGCGCGAATAGGTGATGCGGATGATGCCGCGGTTTCCGGTTCCGATCCATATCCGGCCCTGCGTATCCTCATGCACCGAGTAGCCGATGGCTTCAAAGTCGATTTCGTGGATTTTCCGCTGAATGAGGCCGGTTTCATCCGTCAGGAAAAACTTGAGCCAGGTGGAGCCGATTACAAAAACCAGATCGTCGTACCGTTCTGAAAACGCAATCTCGTAGGTGCCGAACCTGTAGGGATGATGTAACACGCCGTTTTGGTACTGAAGCAGCCCTGCTTGTCCGGCGGCTATGAGTGAATTTCCATCCGTCTGCATATTCATAATGCGGTTGGGCAGATCGCTCAGTGCGGCCCAGCTTTGTTGGGCATCATCCCATTTGAAGAGGGTTGACCCGCCGGCAAAGAGTTCACCCTGAAAGTAGAGTAAAGCTTCTGAGCCGGGCGGAACCTGCTGCTCGCCGCTGAGAATCCGAAGCGGTGAGGCATACTCGATTACGGACACGCCGAGTCCGCCGCCGGCCCATACCTTGCCGCTGCTGTCCTCAAACAGAAATGCCTTTCGGTTGGTAGGCAGGCCGTGCGCCTCGGTCATGTGAACATCCGGCGATCCGTCGGGATGGAAAAACCGGACGCCGGTCTGCCCGTCAACCAGGGCAAAGGCACCGGAGCTCGTGCGGATGACCCGCGCCATAGGCTGACCCGGGGCCATCGGCTGCTCATTGTTCCCGAAGGTGAACTGCGCGCCGTTATAGTGAATGATATGTGTGGACTGTGTGACGAAAGTGATGCCTTCATCCGAGTCAAAAACCCCAATCGCATAAGGATTGCCGTCGGGGGTTTCCAGCGCAAAGGGTGCAATCCCGTTTTCATCACCGCGGTACATGCCGTGTTCCTCCACATGAAACCAGTAGGCATCGCCTGTTACGTGCAGGCGGTTGACCAGTTTGTCGGACTGAAACAGGATTTCGATCTCGCTGCCATCCCAGCTGAGCAGCTGCCGTGAGCTTTTGATCAGGATTTTGTCGTTCCAGTGGCGCATCATCCAGTAGCGCTCTTTGATGATTTCATCCGGTTCGAGGTATTCCGATAAATGAACCGGCACAAATTCGTTGGATTCGTTTACCTCAAGATACCCGAAGGTGAAATCCGAGCTGAAGTACATCCTTTTTTCATCGGGATGCCACAGCAGACTGATGGCCCCGCGGTTGTTGCCGAGGTGGATACGGTCCCAGCCGTTGCCGTTAAAAACCTGTATGCCGTGGATGTGGTTGCCGAAATAAATAATGCCGCGGTCGTCTTCAGCAATATTGTAGGCCTGACCCGTACCGGTGTAGGAATTACGGTGATCGTAACTGGTAACAACAGGATATCCGGCTGGAAGTGACTGGCGTGCATCTGCATCGGGTAGTTGTGATGAAAGCACAATCAGCAACGCCAGAAGAAAGCGGAGTTTAGTGATTTTCAATCGCTCAGGTTTATTTCTTTCAAGTCCTTAGAGTTGGATTATAATAATTCGCAATTGCGAAAAAAACAAAAACTAAAGTACAGTGCCTTACAATGCAGTGCAGGGATGGCTTCTTAGTGCTCCTGTTCAGGAGGAAGATAATCAGAACGATAAATTGAAAAAGGCATATTTAAGAGGGATGGAGGCTCTGAAGCAACAAAAAAAGCCGCCCTGCTTTTGGTTGAGAAAAACAGGGCGGCTTTGTTTTAGGGTGATGCGTTTAGCTCTGCGTTGGCGGCGGCGGTAAAGAAACCGGGTCGCCCAGCGGCCCGGGAGGCAGCGACATCAGTACTGCAGAGGTAACGTGATCAAACTCAGTCACGCTTATTGTCGGCTTTTTGTAGGGTTTCTTTTGATTTTCCATCTTCTGTTTTCCTTGTGCTAAAAATGCAGGTTGTTATTTAATGAGGGTCATTTTCCGGGTTTCGGTGAAGCTGCCGGCCTGAAGGCGGTAGATGTACACGCCGCTTGAGAGGCGCTGTGCATCAAATGGCACGGTATGGTAACCGGCATTTTGGCTTGCATTCACGAGTACTGCTACCCGCTGACCGGTGATGTTGAACACCTCAAGGCGTACATCCGCGGCCTCGGGCAGGGCGTAGCGGATTTGGGTTACCGGGTTGAACGGGTTCGGATAGTTTTGCTCCAGGCTGAAGCTTAGCGGCAGGTCGGTCCCTGGCTCAGCGGAGGTCGGCAGGCCCCGGCTTACAATCAGCTCGAAGCGGTCGCTTGTCTCCAGATGCACGAGATCCGGATTTGATGCAATGCTGACGGGGTCAAGATTGCGCGCATCCGCTACCCGCTGCAGGTTCGTCGCGCTTGGTGAGCTTTGGAAAAGGTACGGGTTGTTTTCGGAGAGCTCGTGAAGCTCACCGGTGTAATGGTCAAGCACGCTCACGGAGTAGCCCGCGTCCCAGCCCTCGAAACCGTCGAGATTCAGGCTGAAGGTGCCGGCGCCTGCAGCTGCAAAAGAAAGGGGAAGGCTCAGCTGCTCACCGAAAGCAAGCTCAAGGTTCTTCAGAGCAAGCTGCCGCCCGTTTTCGCCGCTGATGCCGAAGCTGAGAGCGGGCAGAGACAGCGCCTGCGGCCGCTCTACAGCGGTTTGCCCGGTGCCAGCATTTTCAAAAAAGGTTAGGACGGCGAGTTCGGCAAGGCCGTTGCCGGTA
>JAFIET010000089.1 GCA_020832405.1 Balneolales bacterium | reverse complement strand
ATAAAAAAAAGGCGCTGGCCGCTTGACTTTTAATACAGTTCATCCTGAGCGAAGCGCAGCGGAGCCGAAGGATCCCGCTGTTTAGACCACGGAGACCTGATCACCAGATCCTTCGACTCCGGCTCCGCTCAGGATGACAAGGCCGGTTTTTAAACGACCGGCGCGGCCAGCCGCGCCGCGTGCTTTACCCGCGAAAACAATGGAGGTGTGGTAAACGGCTCATGTGGCCAGACCTGACAGGTTTCCAAAACCTGTCAGGTCTTTGTAGCGAAGGAAAAAAAGCCGCAGCTCAGGCCACGGAAACCCAAATACCACCCCGAAACAAAAAGCCCCTCTCCTGAAGACCAGGTCCGTAAAGCATCTCGGCCTTTTCAGGAGAGGGGTTGGGGTGAGGACTGCCGAAAAAGCCCCCCATGCGCCTTGCCGGCTACCAGCTCGCGCCACCTTCGGAGATATCTCACATGATGCTTCGGCCGGGTTCTGTGGTCGTTTTGGCTCCGAGGTGTTGTCCGTTTCAAACCAAACGATAAGCGTTCGATATGACATTTGCGGGCTTGCGGGGTTTGAGCGTTCAGGGGTTGGGGTGAGGACGACCCGGAAAGATGGCACGCGGATTTAGCGGATCGGGTCGGATTTCCGCGGATTTATTTTTTGAATGTCGTTTACCGGTGAGATGACAATCTTCGCGGATACAGTTTATTAATTCACCTCATTCAAAACGCCGACACATTATTTCGCTATTTTCTAACCGCGGGTTGTACTACCACCGCAAATATCACATCCTCCCCATCTCAAACCCAAGAACGAATCGTGCCTGTCCGACTTAATAAATTCATCAGTGATGCGGGTATCTGTTCCCGGCGCGAAGCAGACAAAAAAATTGAGAAGGGCCACGTGCGCGTAAACGGGCGGGTTGCGCAGGTCGGTGATTTGGTTTCCGAAACCGATCGCGTTCTCGTAAGTGGTAACCCGGTGGAAATGCGCCCGCAGTATGTTTATCTGGCCTACAACAAGCCCGTCGGGGTTACCTCCACAACCGATCGTACCGATCCCGATAATATTCTGAAGGCCGTGGGCTATCACGCCGGACGCGTTTTCCCGGTGGGCCGGCTCGATAAAGATTCAGAGGGCCTGATCCTGCTTACCAACGACGGGGATATCGTGAACAAGATCCTTCGTGCGAGCAACAAACACGACAAGGAGTACATCGTTTCGGTTGATAAACCGGTGACGCCCGATTTTATCCGTCAGATGTCGGAGGGGGTTTCGATTCTTGGAGTAATGACGCGTAAGTGCAGGGTGGAACAAATCAGTACACAGACCATCCGGATTATTCTGAATCAGGGTATGAACCGGCAAATCCGGCGGATGTGTGAGGCCTTGGGCTATGAGGTAACACGCCTGCAGCGCATCCGTGTTATGAATATCAGCCTGAGCGGCATTGATACCGGCACCTGGCGCTTTCTCACCGAAACCGAGCAGGACACCCTGCTGCAGTCCGTTGCGGGATCCCGCAAGGAAGCGTCAGCGCGACCCGCACGGAAACGAAGTGCTTCGGGCGAACCGGGTGCGGGCCCAAGGGCGCACAGAAAGAAGACAGCGGCTGATTCGGGTGGTGCTGACTCCGGGCAACCGGCCGGGGATAAACCGCGTCCTTCCGGAAACCGCTCAGAAACCAAAACAGGGCAGGTTAAAAAGGATAAACCGAAAGGCGCCCGGAAAAAGGCCGCCGGCCGAAGCTCCGGCTCCACACGCAATGCACCCAGGCCAAAGACCCTCAAAAGCTCAGCGCGCAAAGCTTCAAAGCCGGCTTCAAAATCAGCCGGCAGACCCAAACGTACAGGCCCAAAAACCAAAAAATGAAGCCGACAGTTGAGGCGCAAGACTATTCCGCCCGTTAAATTGTGCTGACACCGGATAGCGCATCCCCAAATCCGTTGAGATTCAGGTGTGTTGAGTCTTCGAGGTTCTGAGGTAATACCTTTCCCAACCCCGTCGCGGAAAGGGATTGCAAGGCGCCTTAACGGGCGATATGAATCCCTTCCCGGGAAATGAGGATCAAACCGGGATGAATCCCGCCGCGCCCATCCCTCCAAATAATTTTCACGCATATTTAACCATTGCCCCTTAGATTAGCAAAATCCATCCATCGCAATCGCATAAACACAGCCCTTCCGGTAACCTGTACTCCGCCATGTCCTACACCTCCCACGAACTCCTCAACCACAAGCTCGAGCATCTGCCGCTGAACCCCGGGGTGTATCAGTTTAAGGATGCGAAGGATACCATTATATATGTGGGCAAAGCCAAGAAGCTGCGGAACAGGGTGCGGTCGTATTTTCAGGAATCGCGCCATCATACGGGCAAGCTTCGGATGCTCGTCGCCAAAATCCGGGATGTGGAAACCATCATCACCGATTCAGAGGCCGAAGCCCTCATCCTTGAAAACAACCTCATCAAAAAGCATCAGCCGCGCTACAATGTGGCCCTCAAGGATGACAAGAGCTATCCCTACATCTGCGTTACCCGCGAGGAGCGGCCCCGGGTGTTCCCGACCCGCACTGTGGTGAAAAACGGCAGCAAGTACTACGGCCCCTACGATCATGTCGGCAAAATGAAGCACATGCTCGAAACCATCCGCAAGGTGTTCGGGCTGTGTACCTGCGCCTGCACCCCGCGCAGCATCGACCTGAACCGGGGGATGCCCAAATGGTACAGCTGTTTCGATGATTACTTCGAGTCATGCTCGGCCGATGTGCCCCTTGAGCAGTATCAGGATAAAATGCAGAAGGTTGTGCGCCTGCTCAACGGCAACACTGGTTCGCTGATCCGGGAGCTGAAGGAAGAGATGCAGATTGCTGCGCAGGCCCTTGCCTTTGAGGAAGCGGCTTCGCTGCGCGACGGCATCGACGCCCTGCAGAAGTACAGCGAGAAAATGAAGATGGTGACCAACGATGAAATTAACCGCGATGTGTTTGCCGTGTATGCCGACCGTGAGGAGGCCGTTGCCTGCGGGGTGCTGTTTAAAATCAGGGAAGGAAAGCTGATCGGCCGGCACAACAAGGTCCTCAAAAATATTGAAGAAGTGCCTGACGAAGAGCTGCTGCAGGCCTTTGTGGAAGACTACTACACCGGCGATACGGCGGGTATTGAGCCGCACGAGGTGCACGTGAGCCACGATTTTGAAGATGCCGGCCCGCTTATGGCTTATCTCAGCGAGCAGCTCGGCCGGAAGGTGCGGCTGATTGAGCCCAAGATCGGGGAGAAGGCGCAGCTGGTAAAGATGGCCGAAAGCAATGCGAAACTGCTCACGGCCGACTATGTGCTGCAAAAAAAGAAGGCCGAAAAAGATTTTGTGCCGCACTCCCTCAAAAGCCTGCAGCGCGACCTGTTCCTGCCCCGCATCCCCCGGCGCATCGAGTGTTTTGATAACTCCAACCTGATGGGCACCGACCCGGTCGCTTCTATGGTCTGCTTTGTTGATGCGCAGCCGCGCAAATCGGAGTACAAGCGGTTCAACATCAAAACGGTGGAGGGGCCCGATGACTTTGCCTCCATGAAGGAAGTGCTCACCCGCCGCTACAGCCGGGTGATGCGCGAAAAGCAGCACATCCCCGATCTGATTGTGGTCGATGGCGGCAAGGGTCAGCTTTCGAGCGCAGTCGAAGCCCTGCAGGAAATCGGCTTCTACGGTCAGGTGCCGGTTGTGGGGCTTGCAAAGCGGCTGGAGGAACTTTTCCTGCCCGGCCGGGCCGATCCAGTTATGATTCCCAAAACATCTGCCGCGCTAAAGCTGCTGCAGCGGGTGCGGGATGAAGCCCACCGCTTCGCCATCACCTTCCACCGCGACAAGCGCTCGAAGCGCACTTTCAGCTCGGAGCTTGAGTCCGTACCCGGCATCGGGGCCAAAACGGCGCAGAAGCTCATCCGGGAATTCGGCTCGGTCAAAAAGATGCGGGAGGCCTCATTAGAGGAGCTGAAAGAGAAAGCGGGGGTCAAAACAGGGCAGCTGCTGCACGACTGGTTCCACGGAAATAACACAGATTGACCACCCATTGCACCACAATATGTGCTAAATTGTGGACACTGAAACACGCAACAAAACAGATTGACCGGTCACAGGAGGTTTTAAAGGGCGTTTTAGCCGTCTGAAACGCTTTTTTGTGGCTGTGGTACAGTTCTTGTACCTGCTTAAGCAGAATTCTTGCAGCTGCAGCTGCTGATAACCGAGGGGAACTTACTCCATCAGCACTGTAACGAAACTGCAAGGCAAATTGGTACGGCAGGGGGCTGTTTGCAGCTCTGTGCAATAACACATACCCATTAACGTTTCTGCACTATGTTATCTGTTAATAAGATTTCAAACCCGGCTTTTTCAGCAATGGACGACCACGAACTTGTTCGTGCCTTCCGCAACGACGGAGACCAGCAGGCCTTTGCCGAGCTGCTGAATCGTCATCAGAATAAAGTGTATTCGTACATTTACAGCATGGTGATGAATCCGGATGTAGCAAACGACATTTTTCAGGAAACCTTTACCAAAGTCATCACCAAGATGGATGATACGTACAACGAACAGGGTAAATGGATTGCCTGGGTGATGAGGATTGCACACAATGCCACCATCGATCACATCCGCAAGCGCAAGCGCTTCGTTGATGTGAACGCCTCTGCCGACAGCGACTATGATTTTTATGACAGGCTTGAAGACAAAGACTCACCCGATGCTCAGGATGATATGGAGTTCGGGGAAGCCAAGCACAGCCTGCTTAAACACATCAGCTCGCTCCCCAAAGAGCAGCGTGAAGTTGTGATGCTTCGCCATTACCATGAAATGTCGTTCAAAGAAATTGCTGAATTGACCAACGTATCTATCAATACAGCCTTAGGCCGGATGCGCTACGCGCTCATCAACCTGAGAAAAATGTTCGACAAGGAAAATGGCAAAACATACGAATATGTCCAACGCGGATGATTTATGGCTCCGCTACGTTCTCAATGAGCTCGACCCTTCTGAGGCACGCCTGGTTGAAGAAACCATGCTTGAAGACGAAAACGCGCTCATTGAGATCGAAAGCCTTCGCATCACGCTAAAAAAACTGGAACATTTACCGGAGTACAGCCCTCCGGCACAGCTGAGAGAAGAGCTGCTCAGGCAGGCAGCTGCACAGGCAGAGCGCAACCGCAAACAGTACAGCCGCCGCCGCTTGTTTCACCTGTTACAGCTGTATTCCATGCCGGCCGCCGCTGCCATGTTTATTGCCCTCGGGCTTGGATTCTTTCTGCACTTTATCAGTAGCAGTCAGGAGCCGGCACCGCCTGCGGCCGCCGCAGTACACACAGGATCGGAGCTTCCGCTGCCCGCTGCAACACCAAAACCGGCTTCTGAAATGCAGCAGGTACGATTTTCAGGTTTTGGGCAGGCCGCAACAAACGTTTCTACATGGCCCGAACAGCGCCCGGCCATGCGCATTCAGGTTACCAACGGCGTAAGCGAACTCACACGGTCAGATGTACGCTTCACCCAATTCCAGAACCAGGCCGCACCCAAGCCGGCTGACCGCCGTGCATTTGATTTTACCTCAAAGCCCCGCGACTTTCATCTCATACAGACTGCAAGGTAGCGCTTTTATCAGGCACTGAGTTACCCCGCCCGTTTACCGGTATGGTTTACCCATAATTCGGTAAACGGGCTTTTTTTATTTCATTATATTGTGCAACTACTCAGGAAAGGGTCAGAAAAGGACAGGTTTTCAAATTCAGGCCAATGCCGACCGGTTTTCCTGAATGTTCAGCAGCATCATTCTTCATAATTACCATCACCAATATTTGCTACTATGGGAAAAGTGATTTCCATTGCCAATCAGAAGGGCGGAGTTGGGAAAACGACCACTTCCATTAACCTCGCAGCCAGCCTTGCGGCACTGGAACACCCAACCTTGCTCATCGATATCGATCCGCAGAACAACTCTACCAGCGGGCTGGGTATCGAATCTCCTTCCGTAAAAGCATCGGTTTACGAGCTGCTTACCGAAGGCCGCCCGGTTGAAGATGTCACCATGAAAACGGAGCTGCCTCATCTCGATCTGGTACCGAGCCACATTAACCTTGTAGGGGCCGAAATCGAAATTATCGACCGCACAAGGCGCGAACACATTCTCAAAGAAGCCCTTGAAAAAATACGCGAGCAATACGATTTCGTAATTATCGACTGTCCGCCCTCGCTCGGGCTGCTCACCATCAACGCACTCACCGCCTCTGATTCCGTGCTCATTCCGGTGCAGTGCGAGTACTTCGCCCTCGAAGGCCTGGGGCAGCTGCTCAATACCATCAAGATTGTGCGGCAGCACCTCAACCGCGGCCTCGAAATTGAAGGCGTAGCCCTCACCATGTACGACATCCGCACGCGCCTTTCCGCGCAGGTAGCCGAAGAAGTGAACCGCTACTTCAACGATAAAGTCTTCGAAACGCTCATCGCCCGAAACGTGCGCCTGGCAGAATCGCCCAGCTTCGGCAAGCCCGTGCTGCTGTACGACAGCGTGAGTACCGGCTCCCAAAACTACCTCGCCCTGGCCCGCGAAATCATTGTGCGCAATAAATCGCTCTTCCCGGACAGCCCGGCCCTTAAAACTGCCGGCAAAAAGAAAAGCGGCAAATAAACCTCCCAAAGCCGCATAAACGGGAAACCTCCAATTATCTGAAATGGCAAAAAAAGTATTAGGCAGAGGTCTCGGGGCCTATTTCCCCAACCTCGACGAACAGGAAACCCCTGAACCCAAACCGGCAGAAGGAGCAGGTGCCGAAGGCAGCTCCAATCAGGCCGGGAGTATCCGCGAGCGGGTAAACATCACCCTCAACATCCCGGTTGAGTCCATCCGCATGAACCCGCATCAGCCGCGGACCGACTTCGACAGCTTCCGCCTGCAGGAACTCTCCGATTCCATCGCGCAGCATGGGCTCATACAGCCCATCACCGTGAGGCACCTCGGCCGCGAGCGTTACGAGCTCATCTCCGGCGAGCGCCGCCTCCGCGCCACCCGCATGGCCGGCCTGCCCGATATTCCGGCCTTCGTGCGCGAAGCCAACGACGAGCAGATGATCGTCTTCGCCCTCATCGAAAACATACAGCGCGAAGAGCTCAACCCCATCGAACTCGCCCTCGGCTATCAGCGCCTCATCGACGAGTGCAGCCTCACACAGGAAGAAGTCGCACAGCGCGTTGGCCGCAACCGCACTACGGTAACCAACACCATGCGGCTGCTGCGCCTGCCCGCGCCCATACAGCAGGGCCTCAAAACCGGCAAAATCAGCGCCGGCCACGCCCGCACGCTCATCAACGTAGAAGACCCCCAAAAGCAGGAAGACCTCTACAACAAAACCATCGAAAACGAGCTCTCCGTAAGGCAGCTCGAAGAGCTGGTGCGCCTCATTGGTAAACCCTCCAAAAACAAGAGCAAGCAGCCGGTACCGCAGCCCGATCTCGAATACCGTGAAATCACCAACCGCCTGCGCCGCATGCTTGCCACCAAGGTCGATATCCGCAAAAAAGCCCGCGGCGGCGAAATCAAGATCGAGTACTACTCCGATGAAGAACTTGAGCGCCTGCTGCACCTTTTTGAAGGCCTGCACCAATCCTCCTGATACCCGTGCAGCCCCGCCATGCGACTCCTCCACCCGCTCATCCTGCTGCTGCTCTTCCACACCGCGGCAACAGCGCAAAGTCAAAGCCCGCAGGCTACCCTGCAACCGGCTGCACAGCCTGAGCCCGCTTTGTTTTTTTCTTTTTTAGGGGATGATGCATCCGGCCACGGAGCGCTGGTACGCTACATCGCAGAAGGCTCACATCGCAACCTTCACACCGGGCGGCATACGCAGCCGGTACCGGAGCAACTCCGGCACTTTCCCTCCGCGGACGGGCTCCGTGTTTTGCCTTCCGAAGCCGCACGCGACACCGTGCCCAACCCCCGCGACGTAATGCTACGCTCGCTCATGCTGCCCGGCTGGGGACAGTACACCAACGGCGAAATCTGGAAAATCCCGATTGTGTACGGCCTCATCGGCGGGCTTGCCTACTACGCCTACTACGCCGACACCCGCTACAAAGGCTACAGGGCCGGCTTCTACAACGCCTTCGAGCAAAACACCGATTTCCGGTTTGGCCAGACCCCCTCATGGGTGCCGGAGGGGGCAACAACCGAGTTCCTTCGCAGCTCCCGCGACTTTTATCGTAACCGCCGCGATTTCCTCATTTTTACCACAGTGCTCGCCTACGGCCTCAATGTACTCGACGCCTACGTTTTCGCCCACATGCGCGATTTCGATGTAAGCGACGATCTTTCCTTCCACGCGGGTCCGCAGCAGCCGGAACCCTGGCAGGCCTCCGCAGGGGGGCTGTTGCCGGCAACCGCTCAGCCGCTTTTCACCCTTCGCTACAGATTCTAACCTGCATTAATTCTATGGAAGAAAACCCCAAAAAACGACAGATTCCGGATCAGTACAACGGGAAAACAAACCGAGATAAAGACCTCTGGGGCGTGTTTAAGGTGATGGGCGAATTCGTAGAAGGCTACGAGCGCATGACCGAAATTGGTCCCTGTGTTTCCATTTTCGGATCGGCCCGCCTCGGCCCGGAAAACCCGTACTATGCGCAAACCGCTGAGCTGGCAAGAATGCTCACAGAAGTAGGCTTTGGCGTTATTACCGGCGGCGGGGGCGGCCTGATGGAAGCCGGTAACAAAGGCGCACAGGAGGGCCGCGGGAAGTCGGTTGGCCTTACCATCCGGCTGCCGTTCGAGGCCGGCGTAAACCCTTATGTTGATTCCGAGTATCACATAGATTTCAATTACTTCTTTGCCAGAAAAGTAATGTTCGTGAAATACGCGCAGGGTTTTGTGGTCTTTCCCGGTGGTTTTGGCACCCTCGATGAGCTCTTTGAAAGCCTCACCCTCATCCAAACCCAAAAAATAGCACCCTTCCCCATTGTGCTGATAGGCAAGGCCTACTGGCAGGGGCTGGTGCAGTGGATAGAGCAAACCATGCTGGCTGCAGGTACCATTTCCGAATCTGATTTGCGTTTATTCTATTTAACAGACAGCTCCGAAGATGCAGTAGAACACATCACCGCCTTTTACAAGCACCACAAAATTGCCCCTAACTTTTGAAATACAGGTTAAATTAGCCTATATTCGCAATCTTTGGAAACACACGAAGCTATACTACAGCTATCTGCAAAGCGTTAGCTTCTGCACAACACACACTACAACGAAATTCAAATTCCATTATGCCGCAAATTAAGAATACCTTTTCAGTCTTAATTGTTTCGCTTCTGCTGTTCTCAGCCGCAAATGTAAGTTTTGCTCAAGACCGCACCGCAGCTGTAGAAGCTTTTAATGCTGCACAGGAACTGCTTCGGGCAAGTCAGTTTCCGCAAGCTCTCGATAAATTTCAGGAGACCCGCAGCATTGCCCGGCAGGCCGGTAGTGATGCAGATGATATCCGCGAGCGCGCTGAAGCTCAGATTCCGGCAATTCAGGTACAGATTGCACGCGCAAGCTATCAGGCCCGAAACTTTGAGCAGGCTGTTACCGATTTCGATAAAGCCTACGATCTGGCCACCGAGCTGGGCAACACCCGCATAGCACAGCAGGTTGCCGGTAACACGCTTGTTGTAATGCTGCAGTGGGGAAATACAGAGTTTAACGCGAATAATAACGACCGCGCGGAAGAAATCTACCGTATGGCGCTCGAACGCAACGCCAACTACCCAAACCCTTATTATCAGCTTGGCCTGATTGAGAGAAGAAGAAACAACCTCGAAGGTGCCATTCAGCTTTTTGACCAGGCCATTCAGGTTGGTACTGCGCAAAACCGCACCGAAGTAGCCGATCAGGCACGCAATGCAGCACGCGACTACCTCACCTTTGTGGGTTCTACCCAAATTGAAGAAGGGAATTTCCGCCGCGCAGTTGAGCTGCTTAACCGCTCGCTGAGCTACGATAACAACCACGCTGAAACCCTGTACCGCCTTTCCGAAGCTCACAATCAGCTCGGAAACTGGGCGCAGGCCGTAACCAACGCCACACGTGCCCTCGAAAACGAACAGGGCGGGCAGGTTGCACGTGCACGGATTTTCTTCGAACTCGGCTATGCCCAAATGAATCAGGGCAACGATTCTCAGGCCTGTACTGCCTTCCGCAGCGCTGCCTTTGGTAACTTCCGTGCCGCAGCCGAGCATCACATGGAGCACGATCTCAGCTGCCCTTAAGCAATCCGGCTCAGGGCTTTAAAACAACTTTCCTCAAAGGCCCGGTGCATTCGTGTACCGGGCCTTTACTGTTTATAGCAAGGCTGTAAATGCTAAAATCAGTATCTTACCTGAATATCTGATTTTTCTGTTACTCTCGATTTCAAAATATTCTTAAACTCAAAATTAATATGTCTTTAACACTCGAGCAGCGCTGCGTTCACACCATTCGTACCCTGTCAATGGATGCCGTACAAAAAGCGAATTCCGGTCATCCGGGCATGCCGATGGGTATGGCTGATGTGGCTTTTGTAGTATGGACTGAATTTCTGAAACACAACCCCGCCAACCCGAAATGGCACGACCGCGACCGCTTCATCCTGTCGGCCGGTCACGGGTCTATGCTGCTCTACAGCCTGCTGCACCTCACGGGCTATGACCTCAGCCTCGATGAAATCAAAAACTTTCGTCAGTGGGGCAGCCGCACGCCCGGTCATCCGGAAGTGCACATCACGCCGGGCGTTGAAACCACAACAGGCCCCCTCGGGCAGGGTTTTGCCAACGGCGTGGGCATGGCGCTTGCCGAAGCACACCTGGCCGCCCGCTACAACCATACGGGCCACAAGCTCACCGATCACTTCACCTACGCCATCGTAAGCGACGGCGACCTGATGGAAGGCGTTTCGCAGGAAGCCGCCTCCCTTGCCGGTCACCTGAAGCTGGGCAAGCTGATTTATTTCTACGACGACAACAAAATCACCATCGACGGCTCCACCGATCTCGCATTCACCGAAAACGTGCAGCAGCGCTTCGAAGCTTACGGCTGGCACTGCATCACCATTGACGGGCACGACCGCGACGCCATCCGCGAAGCAACACGCAAGGCACAGGCCGTACCTGACAAGCCGTCGCTCATTTTGTGCCGTACGCACATCGGCTTTGGCAGCCCCAACAAGCAGGATACCGCATCGAGCCACGGCTCCCCGCTGGGCAACAGCGAAATTGCGCTCACCAAAAAAGGCTACGGCCTCGATCCGGAGAAAAGCTTCCATATTGACGAAGACGTGCTGGCCTTTTTCCGACGTGAGCTTCAGAAAGGCGCCGCTGCCGAAGCCGCCTGGGACACACAGCTTGAGGCCTGCCGCAAAGCCCATCCTGAAATCGTTGAGGAATACCTCAGCCGCATGGAAGGCCGCCTGCCCGAAAACTGGGACGATGTACGCCCCGAATTCCCGGCCGACCCCAAAGGTATGGCAACCCGCAAGGCATCAGGGCTCGTGCTCGATGCCATCACCCCGAAAATACCGGCCCTTGTTGGCGGCTCCGCCGACCTGAGCGGCAGCAACCTCACCAAGGCGCAGACCGCAGGTATCGTGCAGGCCGGCGCCTACGGCGGCACCTACATCCACTATGGGGTTCGGGAGCACGCCATGGGCTCCATGATGAACGGTATGTCGCTGCACGGCGGCGTGATTCCTTTCGGCGGTACCTTCCTGGTGTTCTCAGATTACTGCCGCCCGGCCATCCGCCTGGCAGGCCTGTCCCACATTCAGGCCATTTACGTGTTCACGCACGACAGCATCGGCCTGGGCGAAGACGGCCCAACGCATCAGCCCGTTGAGCATCTTGCCGCCCTGCGCGCTATGATGAACGTGCTTGTGATGCGTCCGGCTGATGCCAACGAAACCGCCTACTGCTGGCAGGCCGCCGTTGCCCACAAAACGGGTCCGTCGCTGCTTGCCCTCACCCGGCAGAACCTGCCGACCCTGGACCGCAGCAAATACGCATCGGCCGCGGGTACGCTCAGGGGCGCCTACGTGCTCAACCCGGAGGTCGAAGCGCCGCAGGCCATCGTTATGGCAAGCGGCTCCGAAGTTGAAATTGCCATGAAAGCGCAGGAACTGCTGCAGGCCGAAGGCATCCCGACGCGGGTTGTGAGCGTGCCTTGTTTCGAGCTGTTCGATCAGCAGGATGCTGCTTACCGCGAAGCCGTTCTGCCGGCCTCCGTGCAGGTACGCGCAGCCGTTGAGGCGGGCATACCGATGGGCTGGGAGCCTTACACCGGCAGTCGCGATAAAGTAGTGGGCCTCACCAACTACGGCGCCTCCGCACCGTTTGAGACGCTTTACGAGGAGTTCGGCCTTACTGCCGAAGCCGTTGTCGCGAAGATCAAAGCGCAGCTGTAACAAGCTCAGGTGCCCGCTTGTCAGCGGGATTTTGAATTGAAAATTCGCCTTTGAAAAAATAGCGCCGGGGTTTTCCCGGCGCTATTTTTTTTGGAAAGTTCCTTGCGCATCACGGTCTTTC
>JAFIET010000088.1 GCA_020832405.1 Balneolales bacterium | reverse complement strand
AAATCCGCGCAAATCAGCGTTTGAAAATCCGCCAGATCCGCGTGCCATCAAATGCGCTATTTCACCAGTACCATGCTGCGGCTGATTACCATGCCGCCGGCCTGCAGGCGGTAGAGGTACACGCCGCTGCTCAGGGCGCTTGCGTCGAAGCGGAGCTGATGTGTGCCCGCTGCCGTTGGGCCGTCGAGCAGGGTAGCGACCCGCTGACCCGCAAGGTTGAATACCTCAAGCCGCGCCTCGCCCGCCTCAGGCAGGGTGAAGCCGATGGTCGTTGCCGGGTTGAAGGGGTTGGGGTAGTTCTGATGCAGCTGCACCCGACCGGCAAGCTCAGTGCCGGTTTCGCCCGGAAGGCTCGTCGGCGGAACAACGGTGAGCAGTACCGGAATGCTGAGGCTGCCGTTTTCGCGGTCGTTGGTGATGAGGCGGATTTCCTTCTCATACTGCCCCGGCTCGAGTCCGGCTGTGCGCAGGTTCAGGTTCAGCTCGCTGCTTGTACCGGCTTCGGCACTGCCCGCATAGGGCAACATCGCGGCTATCCACTCGCTTGCCGCATCAAATGCGCGCACTTCTATGCGGTCGATATCAATATCGGTCTGAAAGCCTGTGTAACTTCCCCAGAAAAAGAACATCCGGTTGGGCACTTCTTCAATCATGTCGCTTTTGTAGCGGAAAACCTCTGCGCCGTCGTATCGGAGGAGGAGCTCCTGCTCCGCGGCCAGGAAAATGACCTCAATCCGCTCGTAGCTGCCGCGCAGGTAGTTGAAGTTGTAGGAGCGCACTGATTGTACGACCCCGCCGCTGCGGGTATCACGGTAATAGGCCACAATTTCGAACGGACGAAACTCGAGCTCGATCTGTCCGCTGCTGAGCGGAAACACCACCCGGTAGCGGGTATTTTTGCGCAGGAAATGATCAAAACTGAATTCAACAGCATTCACGCCAGCTCCATCGAAAAACGCCGGACTCCCGAGCAGGTAGGGGGTCTGTAAGCCCTCAAAACCGGGCAGGCGCAGGTGCTGCTGACCGGCCGAGGGGTTGGCCTCCGAAATCTGAAAGCTGCCGGCCCCGGTGCCGTCGTTAAGCAGGGCCCAGCCGTTGAAGCTGTCGTAGCTGCCGGTGCCGAAGCCTTCCTCTGCTCCGAACTGCGTTTCGGCCAGCAGGGGCGCGCTGCCATACTGCGATTCATCGGAGCCGATCACTGCCTGCCAGGTCAGCCAGCTTTCGCCGGTGTTGGGGATGCTCAGGCTCAGGCTCGTCTGCTCACCCGGCAGCAGCTCTGCACTCAGGGCCGCAGGCATGCCGCCCAGTGCGGGGCCGCCAAACTGTGCCGGCCGGTAATTACCCACGATATGCTTGGCCAGCCGCAGCGAGCGGGCGTTATCGGCCGGGGCGAAGGGCCCTTCAAGGGCACCACTCGGCGCGCCGCCCCACATGATATCGGGATTGGCAAAAACCGGAGCTTCGAGGGAATTTTCAGTGTAGGCCATCACCGAGGCATAACTTTCATCGAAATTGCCGTCCCAGCGCCAGCCGGTCGAAAAAACGTACAGCGCGCCATTAGGCGGGGCCGGCTGAATGCCCTGATTCCGGCTGTGCGCGCTGCCCATATTGTGCGCAATTTCGTGGATAAGGGTGAAGGTGCGTGTCGTCTGCTGAATCCGGTTGAGGGAGAAGCCCAGCTCGGGGCGCCCGTTAGGGTTGGTGAGCAGCCAGGCAATGCCGCCGGTATCGCTCACTTCGGCCAGCATGGCAACGAGATCGGCCCCGGTTTCATCGCGCCAGTCGTGAACTTCATCAAGGAAGCCCTCAAACTCCGGCCCGAAAACAGAAAAGTCGGGCGAGGTCGTGATACGGCGCAGATGAGTACTGCTTGATTCCGTTGTTTCATCATAGTCTATTTCGCGCAGCCCGACCAGCCGAACTTCCATGTTGATATCGCTGAGGTCGAGCGAAAGCTGACTCAGCCCCATTTTCAGGGCGACCGAGAGTTCGATGCCGCCTTCGTTTTCGAGGGCCCAGGCTGCTGCATTCGGGGTGTACACCAGCAGCAGGTCAAGGTCGCCGGGGGTGTCTTCCATGAGGTCAGCCGGCAGCTGCGGCATCATCGGGGCTGCCGCGCGGTAGTTGCCGAGCAGGGGGTGCTGCATCCAGGCTTCGCTGTAGGTCGTTTCGGCTTCGCCGGTGCTGCAGGCCGGGAAGGCCGCAAGCGTGTAGGAAATCTCGCTGAGCCGGTGCAGGCTGCCCGAAGCATCGGGGCGAATGGTATAAAAACGGTTGCTTTCGTAATCCAGAATGGTCGCCGCATAACGACCTTCAAACAAGGCTCCAACCACGTATATCCGTTGCCCGTCGGGGTCAACCGAAACAAAGCTTTTGCTGCCCTGCTGATGCTCCGTTACCCGCGATATTTCGGTAAGCAGCGATTTGCCGCCAAATAAAGCCGTTTCGATGAGGGAGGCTTCCCGCAGATGTTCAGCCGTAAACGCTTCTGTATTTGGTTCGACCGCCCTGATTTGTACTTCGTAAGGTTTCTGGAGTGCGGAAAGCCGCAACGATATTTCGTCAGATACTTGCTCTGCAACGGAATGAAGCTGCACCTGTGCAAACGCAGCGGGTACAATAAACAGGAAAAAGAGGGTACACGCAAAACACAGCTTTGCGCGTAGTCGTGATGATACGCTAATCATGGTCAGTTAGTAATGAGGTAAAAAGTCAGATGAACAGACAGGGCAGGGGCAGTCCTTATTGCAAAATAAAAGATTGGCGCGGGAAAGAAACATCCTTTTTCGGGATACTTACATCTTCCGGACCTACCCGAGAATCACAGCCGGAAGCGATCCTGTTCTAAGCCTTCAGCCGGGCAAACGGCTTGAGCCGCATGTCGCTAAACGCGCCCCGCTGCGCCAGCATGTGGCCCGTTACGGCAATCATCGCGGCATTATCGGTGCAATACGCCATTTTGGGGATCAGCATTTTGGCACGGCGCCGCTCGGCCAGCTTTGCAGCTTTTGCGCGCAACATGGAGTTGGCGCTCACGCCTCCGGCCAGCATAAGGGTGCGGCAGCCGGTTTCATCCATGGCGGCCTCCAGCTTTTTCACCAGTACCTCGGTGATGGCATGTGATACGCTCGCGCACACATCATCGAGATGCGAGGCCAGAAAAGCAGCCTGCGCGGCTTCATCCCCCTTGTTTTGCAGGTAGTAGAGCACCGAAGTCTTCAGGCCCGAAAAGCTGAAATCGAATCCCTCCCCCAAAAGTCCCTGCGGAAATGCGTGAAACCGGGGGTTCCCGTTTTGCGCGCGCTTGTCCATCACCGGACCCGCAGGGTAGGGCAGGCTCAATATCTTGCCGATTTTATCGAAAGCTTCCCCCGAGGCGTCGTCGCGGGTTTTGCCGAGCAGCCGGTGTTCGAAGGGCTCAGGCACGTAGGTCAGCTGTGTGTGTCCGCCCGAAACGGTAAGGCACAAAAACGGATACACAGGCTCATGATCGATGAAGTTGGCGTACATGTGTGCATCCATGTGGTTCACCCCGACCAGCCGGTTACCGTTGGCCAGCACGAAACCCTTTGCAAAACAAAGGCCTACGAGCAGCGCGCCCATCAGGCCCGGCCCCTGCGTTACGGCAACCACATCCACCTCATCGGGCTTCAGGCCGGCTTCATCGAGCGCCTGCGCTACCGTACCCCAGATCGTCTGCTGATGCGCCCTTGAGGCCAGTTCAGGCACAACCCCCCCGAAGCGCGTGTGAATTGTTTGGGATGCCACCACATTCGAGCGCAGCCCGCCCTCCGTGGTATAAACGGCGGCGGCGGTTTCATCACAGGAAGATTCTATGCCTAAAACAATCATCAGCTGGGGGTAAATCGGGTTTTATTTTTTATCGGGGGATGTGTTTCCGGGTGCTCCCGGTTTCGGAAGCCGGCGGAGGTGAAGGGGCTAAGGCCGGGGCCGGTGGTACGCATTCCGGACCCGCGCGCCCTGCACAAACCTCCCAAAGCGTGGCTGAATATACGGAATTCCCGTGATACAGGGGTTCTCAAGCAGAAGCACTCTTTGCAGGCCTGTGATGGCAGAAGCAGGCACAAAGGCCGGCATCCCCCTAAAAAAAAGCGGAACGATGCCCGCCGGCAGGGCTTTTTTAGTTCTGAGCGTCATTTACTATATTGAGTTATAAATCAATGATGTGGATTTGCCGGCTTTTACAACAACGCAAGCTTTCAAGAGGGTCTGTTTTGCGAATTAAAACCGGGATTCACGGAATAAGCCAAAATACCATGCGTACGCAATCTTTAAAATTACCATTGCTTACAGCCATATTAGCGGGCAGCCTGCTGCTTGCCGGCTGTGGTTCAGACGGAGGAGATTCAGGTTCAGAACCGGCCCGCGGTCCGCAGGTAGAGGTTGATTTTACCGAAATTCAGGCCCGGGGCACCCTTCGTGCCATCACGAGTTACAGCCCGGTAAGCTACTTTATTTACCGCGGGCAGCCGATGGGGTATGAGTATGAGCTGCTCAATCATTTCGCGGAGCTGCACGGGCTTGAGCTGGAGCTGATTGTAGCGCGCGACCTCGATGATATGTTTGCGCGCCTTAACCGCGGAGAGGGAGATCTTATTGCCTACGGGCTCACCATCACCCGCGACCGCCGGCAGGATATCGCGTTTACGGTGCCGCTGAACACAACGCGGCAGGTGCTGGTGCAGCGCAAGCCTGACGGCTGGCGGCAGATGCGCCTTCATGAAATTGAGCGCACTCTTTTGCGCAGCCCGATCGACCTTGCCGGTGAAACAGTAGTAGTGCGCCGCGCCTCGGCCTATCAGGAGCGCATGCGCAATCTTGAAGATGAAATCGGTGCCGACATTGATATTGTTGTTGCTGAGCCCGGTTTCACTACCGAGCAGCTCATCCGCATGGTGGCTGAGCGTGAAATTAATTTTACCATTGCCGATGAAAATATCGCCCGGCTTAACCGGGCATATTTCCCTATTCTGGATATTGAAACGCCGGTGAGTCTGCCGCAGCAGACCGCCTGGGGCGTGAGGCAAAACGCCCCGGAGCTACTGGAAGCTCTCGACAGCTGGCTGAGTAATTATCAGCGGGATTCCGAGTACTACGTGATCTACAACAAATATTTTGAAAATACCAGGGCTTTCCGGAACCGGCTTTCTTCACAGTTTTTGTTCTCAGAGGGCGGGCAAATTTCCGATTATGACGATCTGATACAGGCCAATGCAGCGCGCATCGGCTGGGATTGGAAGTTGCTGGCGGCGCTCATTTATCAGGAATCGCAGTTTGATCCCAATGCAAGTTCATGGGCTGGTGCCGTAGGGCTGATGCAGCTGATGCCCCGCACAGCCCGGGCCTTCGGCGCGCAAAACCCCCGTGATCCGCGTGAAAGCATCGAGGCTGGCGTAGCTTTCATCGAATGGCTTGAAGATTACTGGGAAGAACGCATCGAAGACCCTGTGCAGCGGCAGCGTTTTGTAATCGCTTCTTACAATGTGGGGCAGGGGCACGTTCAGGATGCCCGCCGCCTTGCCGATGCTTTTGGCGCTAACCCCGATTCCTGGGACGATGTTGCGGTTTACCTCGAGAAAAAAATGTATGCCGAGTACTACAACCACGAAGTTGTTCAGTTTGGCTATGCCCGCGGTATTGAACCCGTGCGGTATGTAAACAATATTTTATACATTTATCAGCACTACCGCTCAATGGCTTCCATCCGCACCGAGCCGGAAGAAGATGAAACCATTGTGCTGGACTGATTTATTCAGTATGTCAGTATGTC
The DNA here is from genome assembly GCA_020832405.1 of Balneolales bacterium. Lineage (GTDB taxonomy): Bacteria > Bacteroidota > Rhodothermia > Balneolales > Cyclonatronaceae > Cyclonatronum. The sequence continues at coordinate 6,761 of JAFIET010000088.1, read as the reverse complement.
AGTGTGTCAGTGTGTCGCTATGGCTTTGATATTATGGCATTTGCCGTGGCATTAAAGCACTTTGCGCCTTTGCCGCTTTGCGTGAAATATAATCCGGGTTTGAAAATACCAAAGTCAGCAGGCCATATTTGCCTGGGGCAGCGGGGTGCCGTGTCTCCCTCACCCCCGGGCCTCTCCCCCGTGATGGATTTCGTGGTTTTGGGCAAAGCCTGATCTCGGGAGAGGGGTGACTCAGGAAACGGTTCTCGTCCTGAAATCAAAAAATCCGCGAAAAATCCGCCACGTTCAGCGTCATCCGCGTGCCAAACCGACAGCCCTATTTTTTCTTAAAGGGGCGCATGGTCAGCACCGGGATCTCCGAACTCATGATAACTTTTTCGGTTGTTGAGCCCAGGAACAGGTGCGAGAGGCCGCTGCGGCCGTGTGTGGCCATCACGATGATGTCTGATTCCGAGTTGGCAAACTCAGAAATTTCATAATGGGCTGAGATTCCGCGCAAGATTACAACATTAAACCTGATATGGCGGCTGTCGTCGCCCACCGGGCAGAGGTAGTAGCTGCCGTCTTTTTCCTCGAGCGACCACTGATCTTCGCCAAGGGGGTTGTTTTCCAGATATTTCTTGATTTTAGCAAGAATTGTTGTTGTCATCGATTCCGTATCTCCGCGGCCGGGCTCGCCTTCGCCTTTAGGTAGGTTTTCAAGCGGACTGCCATACAGCTCCATCACGTGTAACATGGTGATGGAGGTGCCGAAACTTGTGGCCATACTCGCCGCGTAAGCAAGCGCGGAGATGGAAAGGCTGGAAAAGTCTGTCGGAATCAGCACACGATTGATACCCTGCGGCGGGATATCGCCGTTAACGGCAAGTACCGGCACTTCAGACTGCCGGATAACTTTTTCTGTAGTTGATCCCTTCAGGAGTTTGTTTTTGTGGGAACCGATAGCGCCCATCACAATCATATCATAGCCCTTTTTGTGGGCATATTCAGCGATACGTTCGGAAGGCTTCCGGTCAATTTTAACAATTGCTTTCCCGCGCATTTCTTTGGGTACAGCAATTTCGAGCTCGGCATCGGCGCGTTTTTGGGCGTCGGTCAGAATTTTAGGGTAGATATCCTTATCCATATCAAGCGGCAGCCCAAGCTTGCGGATGCTTTCATTCAGGTATTTCAGCATCGGAATAACGTGCATGAAATCAATCTTGCCACCGAACTTTTTGGCAAGTGCGCGGGCATATTTATAGGCATCCTTCGAACCGTCAGAAAAATCGGTCGGGACCAGAATTTTATTGAGCTTCAGCATAAGTTTGGAATCGGATAAGAGGTTGGAAATCAGTACCGGTAAGCATTGCGCCGAAAACGGCCGGAAACAGATAACAGAATAAAATCAAATCTAATTCTAAGGTACGGAATAACAATCAAATTAAACAGTTACAAAGCTGTTTTACAGGGCCCCGCCTCCCATTCTGCGTGATACAAAGCCCAGCAGCAGTACGGCGCCAAGCCCGGCGAAAATCATGCTGTAGCCGCGGTTTACGGCACTTTGGCCTGCTGAGAGCCGCTCGTCCTGATCAGCCTCAGATAAGCGCGGGATAAAAGGCTCGCTTGAAAGCAGCTGATTTTTGACCACAATCACTTCCACAAGCTGCTCTTCCTGTGGTGCTTCCGGGTTTACGATATCACCCAGAATAAAATACTGCGGAGCCCGCTGGGTCGGCTCGCTTTCGGCGGCCAGGCGGGCCAGGTTGCTTTCAGCCGAAACAATTTGCGGCCGCTCAGACGGCACGAAGGTCCGCTCCTGAAACGGCCAGATGATGTAGAGCGAGCCTGCCATAAAGCCGATCAGTACACAAAGTGTGATGATGTAATAGCGGTCGAGCAACCAGGAAAGCACCCTTGCAAAGGCACCGAGCCCAACAAGTACGCCAATACCGAAGGGCACCAAAATGAAGAGCGCTTCAAGTGTTTGCGGGGTGCCGAGCATACCGATAGAACCCAGAATGGTGTCGTATTTTCGCAAAATAAGCAGGATGAATGAACCTGAAATGCCGGGCAGCACCAGGGCCGAAATCGAAAGCGTGCCGGTAAGAATCAGAAAAAGCGGGTGGTCGGGGGTATCGGTCGGTACCAGCGTTACAACCCAGAAACCGGTGATCGTGCCTACAAGAATGGCGAGGAGGGTTTTCCAGCTGAAGCTGCCAACTGCCAGCAGCAAAAGCACGATAGAGCCGGCAATAAGCCCGAAAAACAGGCCGTAGATCAGTTCCGGGTCGCTGTACATAAAAAGCGGCAGGGGCACAACCCTGGTGAAAAAAATCAGCGCCGAGAAAATGCCGAGTATCAGCGTAAGCCCGAATTTCCAGTGCACCCGCTCAAAAACCTGTGCGAGCTGAAAAGTGAAAAGCTGTCGGATTGCGGTTACATCAATGCTTTTAATTGCATTGAGCATGCGTTTGTAGATACCGAGAATCAGCGCCATGGTGCCGCCACTTACCCCGGGCACTACATCGGCAGCTCCGAGAATAAAAGCCTTGCCGAACAGCAGCGGCAGCTCACGCAGGCTTGTGTAATCTTTGGAAAGCTTTTGCTTTGGGGTTTCGTCTGTTTTCTTTTGATCAGAGGATGGTTGCATATATAAAAAGAAAGCCGCAGCAGGGCTCAGAGGGGTACAGGGGTAGGGTGATGTATTTCAGGTCGGCTCAGGTGCCCGGGGCATCCCAGCCCTTTTTGCCGATTAGTTTCACAAATTTAAAGGTGTTGTGGTCTTCTTCAATGAATTCATCACCCTTGCGGATGATGCGAAGCATTTGCTGGCCCTGATCGTCGCCCACCGGAATGATGAGGCGTCCGCCGTCGGCGAGCTGCGAAATCAAATCTTCCGGCACTACCGGTGCGCCGGCCGTAACGATAATGCCGTCGAAAGGGGCATAGGCCCGCCAGCCCTGCGTGCCGTCGCCGCATTTGAGCTGCATCTGCGTGTAGCCGAGAGCACGAAGCGTGTCCCGGGCCCTTTCATGCAACGGTCGCAGCCGTTCGATTGAGTACAGCTTCACCCCAAGCTCAAGCAATACGGCAGCCTGATATCCGGAGCCGGTGCCTACTTCGAGAATACGCTCACCGGGCTGGGGGCAAAGCAGTTCAGTTTGCCGGGCTACGGTGTAGGGTTGCGAGATCGTTTGCCCGTGCCCTATGGGCAGGGGGCTGTCGTCGTAAGCGCGGGCGTCAAAAGCGGAATCAATAAACAGCTGTCGCGGTATCCGGCCGATAGCTTCCAGAACCGGCTTCACAACAATTCCCTTCCTGAGCAGTGTCTGCACAAGTTTGTCACGTCTGAGGCGGTATTTGGGATGCTCCTGAAGCAGCGTCATTGCGGAATTAGATAAGCGCGAAAAGGTTCATATTTGCAGATAGCAAGGGTCCGGAATTGGCAACTGACTGATGCTGAGGCAGTTTTGGGCAAAGATACCCAAATTAGCACAGAATTAAGAATCTAACACAAGCATACGAGTAAGCCGGCCTGTACGCAATCACTGCCGGGCAGCGGCACCGGTTTCGGTTTTACCCGCTGCATCCGGGAGAAAATGCAGACAGCTGATACGCAGCCCGGGCACACCAAAACCTGCATTGGGCACCGCCCGTAAACAGCTTATATTCAGGAAGGTCAATGCTTCATAACCCCGTACTCTAACCGCAGATTCGTTTCATGCCGCATCCACAAAACCGTCCCGCACTCACCCTTAAACATCCGCTCGATGAGCGCAGCTTCTATCAGGTGCCGCCTGAGGCCGTAAAACTGCAGGAGCGCCTCAACGGGGACATCAGCTCGGCGGCGGGCGACAGCATCAGTATCCGGGATAATATTATTGAGTACCTGCCGGGCAAACCGGCCGGGCTGAGTGCAGCGCAGCAGAGCAATTTTATGAGCCCTACGGCGCAGTTTTACGAGGATACCTGGCGCAAACGCTCCATCGGGATTCTTTCGGGCGAGGATTTTTCTTTTGATGATGAGCGCGAACTGCTGCTGCAGTGGTCGCAACCCAAAGCCGGCGAGCTTGTGCTCGACCTCGGCTGCTCGACCGGTTTCTACGCCCGCAGTATTGCCGCGAAGGAGCCCGAAGCCGCGGTGGTTGCCATCGACTTTTCCGCCCCCATGCTCGATGAGGCCCGCAAACGCGCCCTTGCCGAAAAAACGGATATTTACCTGCTCAAAGCCGATGTAAGCCGGCTGCCGTTTTATGCCCAAACGGCCGACCTGCTCGTTTGCGGCGGCAGCCTGAACGAGTTCCGGAGCCCGGCCGCGGCCCTGCATCAGATGCGGCGCGTAATTAAAGATGACGGCCGCCTCTTTATGATGCACCTGCTCCGTGCGGACTCCTTCGCGGGGGCGCTCGCCCAAAAAGCCTCCGCGCTTGGCGGCATTTCCTTCTGGTCGGAAACCGAATCGCTCAAGCTGTTCAGCGATCACGGCTTTCGGGTGGAAAAAAGCCGGAAGCTCGGCATCGTGTACTTCAGCCTGCTTCGGCCGGAATAAGGGCAGCGAAACCGGCCCCGGCTTCAGCCTTTCTTCCGGAAAACCATCACCCGGTACGCATCGCTGAAGAGCAGCTCGAGCCCGTAAGTTTTGGCAATCCACTGCATGGTATCCTCGTGATAAAACACAAAGTGTGTGGTGTCGCGGAAATAAAAATGCTTCAGGAACATTTCTTCGGACTGCCAGAAAAGTGTCATTACCGTGAGAATGCCGCCCGGCCTAAGCAGGGCGGCAATGCGGCTGATATCGGCAGCGGGCTCGCCAAAATGCTCAAAGGTTTCGGTAGAAAAAATGAAGTCGAAAGGCCCCGCGGGCAGTTCGGGGAAGAAGTAGAGGTCGTAATCAAGGCAGTCGAAGCCGCGCCGGTTCAGGAGCACGCTGAGTGTGGGTACGTGGCCGCAGCCGTAGTCGAGCCCGCGGCTGCCGGGTTTCAGGTAGGGCAGGGCTGGTTCGATGGCGTTCATCAGAAAGCGAACGTGCCCCTCAAACTCAGGGCCATTGTTGTGGGTTTTGTAGCGATGCTGTTCCTCTTGCGCGTCGGTACGGTCGGCAGGCAAAACTGAAATCAGTTTGCAGTTCAGGCACAACTGATAGCGGCGCTGATCCTGGCCCGGAAACGGCCGGAGGTTTACGGCCTCGCGGCAAAGAGGGCAGGGGGGAGTTGCTTCGGGTAATCCGGATTCAGACAAAATAGCGGTTTTGGGGTGAATGCTGCGATGAGTACATAGAAAAAGCGTTTCTTATACCTGCTTCACGGGGGATTGCTTGGGATATTTATTTCAGATTATCCTTACATTATGTAATCGAATAACTGCATTAGAATTGTTATAAACCCGGACGGGCAGCTTCTTTACGGTATCGGATGTTTTGTTGTGGTGCAAACTTAAGGAACATTCATCATTTTGATAAAAAATGGCTCATTATTTTTAACTGAGACAGCGATATGGAAATAACACAAGAGTTAGCGCTTGAGCATACACAACTCGCAGAAATTGACATGCATTCTTTGGTAAACCTTGTATCTGTGATAAGCTCACAGCTGCAAATGCTGGGCGGAAGCGATCCCTGTGAAACGCTGACAGAGCTGATACAGGAAAACGGGCATTTGCTGCAGGCCGTTAAAACCCAAAACCGGGATGCCCTTACCCTGCCCAAAATAAAGGCGTACGGTGAAAAGCTGATGGCGGTACCCGAAAAGCTCAATGCTGCCGGATGTGTAACGAACGAGGAAGACACGGGCTTTTTTAGGGAAAGCATTTCGGATATTGTAAAGATAATGGAAGTGAGGCTGAAAGAGGTGTGGGATAAGTGGGAAAACCCGGATCAGTGGCACCGTTTTGAGATTTCAAAGTTTCACTACGATTTTTCGCGCTTCTTCGGAGCGATGGAGAAAAACAGCCGGGGCCGCTACAAGATTGTGAAAAACATTGCCGCCGTTACTGAAGGGCAGGATTACCTGCTCGGTTTTCAGATCGACAGCGTGTACGATCCGCACCTTTTTATGCCGCTTTCGGTGAAAGATGTGATCCGCGATCTTGCCGCAAATGCCCGCAAGTACACCGAACCCGGCGGCACGATCGATATCGGGATTGTGCAAACTGAAGGCAAACTTCGGGTAGTGGTGCGCGATTCCGGCATGGGTATTCCGGCTGATGAGCTTTCGGAAGTGGTGACATACGGTTTCCGTGCGAGCAACGTGAAGGAGAAGGTGCGCACTATGGGCGGCGGTTTCGGACTCACCAAAGCCTACCTCGTGATAAAGGGGCTGGGCGGCCGGATGTGGATTGAGTCAGAACCCGGCAAAGGCACTGTTGTGAAGTTTGAAGTACCGGTGCCGGAGCGGATAGCAGAGGAAAAATAAATTATTTTTTTTGGCAAGGGGGTGACATAATGCTGTCACAACAGGCCGGTATCTTCTGATAAACACTACACACAACCAAAAAGATACTTCCATGACTACTGCATTCAAACTCAGCTACACCTACCCTGCCCTTCAGCCGGTTGACCTTCACCAAATTGATGCCCGCGCCCTCGAGTGCGTGAAGCTGCTCGGCTGGAACGACCTGCCCGACCGCCTGATTGAAGCCATAGAAGCCGACCTGATCGGGTTTCACGAAGAGCTTACCGGCCGGTTCTCAACCCGCGATACGGCCGTGCACGAGCGCCGCGCAAGCGTACGCTACTGGGTGCGCTGCTACCTCGGCGGCTTGTGCACCTACGACACCGCCCT
>JAFIET010000087.1 GCA_020832405.1 Balneolales bacterium | reverse complement strand
ATCTGAGGCCTTCAATTTAAAAAGCCCTGTTTCTTTTGGAAGCAGGGCTTTTTTTTGTGCAAAAACCAGCTGCTTTGAAATCTGGGAACCGCGCTTTAACTAAAGTTATGCTTGTAGATAGCACAACACATAACCAACCCACTAATAAACTGGACCATCCGGCTCCAAATGGTGCTGTAAAAGGCATCTGTTAAGTTAACTCCCAATATCAATATCAAAGATGCCGGGTGAGAGAATACACTGACAAATAAGCAAAAAAATAGCCCGGCCGAAACCGGGCTAAGGGTAAATCCCTGCGGCATTATAGCCTTGCTGTGATAAGAACTGATTGGGATATGTTCTTATTTCCAATATATTGCTAATCGATGTTACAGTCAATAATAATTTTATTTATTTCACCATGGGAAAAATAATATTAGGTCTTGATTTAGGCACCAATTCTTTAGGATGGGCTATCGTTGAGCAATACCATACAAGTTATGAACTCAAACATAAAGGGGTAAAAATATTTCCTTTAGGTGTTAACAAAGAAAAAGGAAATGAATCATCTAAAGCAAGCGAGAGAACCCAAAAGCGTAGTGCACGAAGGCTTAAATCAAGAAAACGGTACCGGAAATACTTCACGTTAAAAGCACTCATTGAAAACCAGCCTAAGTTGTGCCCGCTTTCCATTGAGGGTTTAAAACACTGGAAAGAAAGCGGCTACAAGGCATACCCAACTGAACAGGAGTTTATCAGCTGGCAGCGTACCGATGCGCTGCAACATGAGCACCCTTATGCTTACAGAGATCTGTTTTCCCGTGAAAAACAGGATTGGGAGACAAGCCCTGAGCTTGCTTACAAACTGGGCCGTGCATTGTATCACATGGCACAACGGCGCGGATTTGCAAGCAACCGCAAAGACGCCGGAGCAGAAGAACCGCTTGAAGCTGCGAAGGAACAATACCAGGAAATTACCAATGATCCTTTGTTTAATGAAGATGCCCTTGTACTCAAGGAAAAGCTGCGTGAACTTGCAGAAGCACATAAAGACGGGGAAGAGAAAACCATAAAACCTTTAGCAAAGAAAGTCTATGCCATTGCTACCTCCAATGAAACCGAGGCAGAAGCTGTACTAAAATCAATTGACAGCCTGCTTTCTGACAAAGAAAATATGGGGCTTGTGAAAAAGAGCATTACAGAGCTTTCCGAAGCCATTGAAGCTGCCGGCTGCCAGACCCTCGGGCAGTATTTCAATAAGCTTATGCAGGAAGACCGCACGCTCTACGAAAACAGGGTAAGAAGGCGCTACACTGAAAGAGAAGGCCATTATGAAGCTGAATTCAACATCATTGCTGATAAACAGCAGCTTCCTGATGATCTTAGGCGAAAGCTGCACAAGGCAATTTTCTTACAGCGCCCCCTCAAGTCTCAGAAAGGCAGTGTAGGCAAATGCCCGTTTGAGCCTTCCAAAACGCGCTGCCCGATTACTCACCCGCTTTTTGAAGAGTACAGGATGCGCAGCTTTATCAACAACATAAAGGTGCAAAAACCTGATGACGCATACCTGCGACCGCTGAACGATGAGGAAAAAACCGCCATAGAACCGCTGTTTTACCGGGTTAGTAAACCGACCTTCCCCGTTTCTGATCTGTTCGACAAACTTTTTGGGAAAGATACCTATTGTGTACACAACGATCACCGCGCAAAAGAGTACCAGATTAAAGTTAACTACAAGCACACAACAAGTGTTAGCGGCTGCCCTTTTACTGCCCGACTGCTTCAGCTGTTTAAAAACAGCCCGGATTTGGATGGCAACTGGAAAACGATGCTGGTTAAGCGCTGGGATGGCGGGCAACTATCGGAAGATGATATCATAACGCGCTACTGGCAGGCTGTTTATTTTGCAGACACAGCCGGCGACCGCAGCAGTTTTACGGATGTAACCCGGAATTCAGCTCTGCGCAGTTTCACTGAGAAATACACTTCATTCAGCCCGCAGGAAGCAGATAAGTTCGCGCGCATACCATCTTCCCGTAATGACTATGCGAATCTCAGCCTTAAAGCAATCAAATTAATACTGCCATGGCTTCGGGAAGGGCTGATTTACAGCCACGCTGTATTTCTTGCCAAACTTCCTGAAATCGTGAAACCGAAGTTATGGAAGCGCCCCGAACATCAGGCAGAAATTATTGAACAGCTGATATCCCGTATCGATAGCCATGACGAAGTGCAGCTGCTATATTTCGCCGTAAATGAAATCATCCGAAACGTACGTGACGGCAAAATGACGGAGCCTGATAACCCCCAATGGGTACAGGCTGAACTGGAACACAAGCTGAGCTATAAATTTGGAAAGAAAACCTGGAACGAACACCCCGATAAAAACGGACTGCTAAACCGGGCTGTTACCCTCTTTAATACTGCCCTGAAAGCCGGCCGCGACGAGCCGGCTTTTCAAAAAGCTGAACGGCTGGAAGACCGGATAAAATCCGTACTTAAATCCTTCGAGCTTAACGGGGAACCGATAATCCTTTCGGAGAAAGCACTTGACAGATTATATCACCCCTCAGCTATTGAACGCTTTGTGCCGGAGGTTATCCTCAAAAAAGGCAGCCCGGTTGTACTTGATGGCAAAATATTATACGGCCTGCCAAATCCCCTCAAATCATCGCTCAAAAACCCGGTTGTGATGCGCGCACTGCATCAGCTGCGGCGGCTTGTGAATGAACTGCTGGCTGACGGTCTCATTGATGAGGACACGGCCATCCACATAGAGCTGGCCCGTGAACTTAACGACGCCAACAAGCGGAAAGCCATAGAGAATTATCAGAGCAAGAGAATGAAGGAACGCGGCGATTACCGCAAGGAAATCATCCGTCTGTACAAAGAACAGAAAAGCCAGGATATCGAACCTACAGAAACCGATATTCAAAAATTTCAACTATGGGAAGAACAAGGGCATATTTGTATTTACACCGGTGACAAAATTTGCTTAAGTGATTTTATCGGTACCGATCCCAAATACGATATTGAGCATACATTGCCCCGAAGCCGTACGCTCGATAACTCCATGATGAACAAAACCCTGGCTGAGAAAGTCTTTAACCGTGATGTAAAGAAAAACAAGATTCCTTCAGAGCTGGATGACTATGAAGCGTATGTTCAGCGCATACGCCCTTGGGTGAAGAATGCAGATGAACTGGATGAAAGAATCAGCCGGCTGAAACGGCGCACCAAAGCTGCAGCGACCAAAGAACAAAAAGATAAACTTATAGTGCAACGCCATGAACTTACTATGGAGCGTGATTACTGGCGTGGCAAAGTAAGCCGCTTTACTGCAACTGAAATTCCGGAAGGCTTTAAAATAAGTCAGAAGGTAGATACCGGCATTATCACCCGGTATGCTAAAGATTTTCTTGGAAGCTTGTTTAAAAACCGGCGCGGAAATCCCAACGTGTTCCCAATTAACGGGGAGATGGTCGCTAAATTCCGCAAGGCATGGGGACTTCAGGATATTTTCAATGATGAAACCGGTTTGTGGGAAATGGCACCCAAAAACCGCAGCAACCATGCCCATCATGCGATTGATGCCGTAACCATTGCTTGTATCAGCCGCGACAGCCACAACAAACTGTCGCACGCATGGCAGCTACAGGAAGAGGATAACCTTGCTCTCATGCGGGAGACCCTGAAACAGACCAAACCCTGGGATACTTTCACCGAAGACATGAAACAGCTGCATGAAGACCTGATAGTTGTACACGCTGCTACAGACAAGACCAGGAAACAGGTCAAAAAAATACTGCGAAAACGCGGTGTTAAACAGCGGAAGCATAACAAGCCGGAAGAGTTTATCTATCAGCAGGGCGATACCGCAAGAGGGGCGCTGCATGAAGAAACGTTTTATGGCAGGATTATGAACCCGCATGAATCTGACAAAGATCAGGACATGTTTGTAGTGAGAAAACCGATTGATGATATGAAAGCAAAAGATGCTGAAAAAATTATTGACCCTAAAGTCCGTGAGATTGTGTTGCGGGATATACCGAGGCGTAAAACCCTTAATGACCGTTTAAAAGCCCTTCAAAAGGCGCATAAAGATGCTGATGGTGGCACCAAAATAGAAATAGAGTCTGAAATAGAAGGCATTGAAACAGAAATAAGCAGGCTGTTCCACATCCCTCCCAAAACGGGCAAAACCGTATGGACGCCTATACGCAAGGTTAGAATAAAATCAAAATTGACGGAGCCGCTTCCAAAATTCAAAGCACATCGGGATATGTCTAAGCACAGCTACAAACAGCAGTTCTATGTAAATAACAAAGAGAACTACGCAATGGCCATTTATCGTGATGATAACGGCAGGCACGATTATGAATTGATGAACCTAATGGAAGCAACACAATACCTGAAAAGCAGTCAGCAGGATTTGCGCTTGGAACAGCCCCTTGTTTTTCCAGAGAAAAACGGAAAGCCTTTCTTCGGACTAATTCAAAAAAATACTCTGGTATGCTTTTTCCATGAAGGCCCGGAAGAGCTGAAAGAGCTATCGCAAACAGAATTAGTTGCTCGAATTTATAAGGCCGTAAAACTTGAAAAAGATGGACGGATTAGATTCCAACATATTCAGGAGGGAAGAGGTAAAATTCAATTTAAGGCGGATTTTATTTCCAAATATGGTAAAGAACCCGAAAAATTAATGCTCAGTGGCTATTCTAAATTTTCTATTAGGGAAACACCATTGCCGTACTTTCATATTGGAGCCAGTAATTATTGTTATTTAATAGAAGGCTACCACTTCTTGATTGATGAAAAAGGCAATCTCAAATTCCTATAATCATGCTTAAAAAAATCCTGCATATCACAAGCCCAATGCATCTTAGTGTACGCTTATCACAGCTGGTACTATTCGACAAGCAAAGTAAAGAAGAGTACAGCAGACCTTACACTGATATTGGGTTTCTGATTCTGGATAATGCGCAAACTACCTTTACGCAGGCTGTTGTACAGCACGCCTGCTCAAACAATACGGCGGTTATTTTTTGCGGAACCAACCACCATCCGGAAGCCATGCTGTTCCGTTTGGAAGGGCACAGCACGCAAACCCGTACCTACAGGGCACAGATTGGGGCAAGCGTGCCGCTGATGAAACAGCTGTGGAAACAAACTGTGAAGGCAAAAATCAGCAATCAGGCTGCGCTGATGAAGTTTCATGGCGTAAATGATGAACCCCTGCGGTACGCAGCCCGAAAAGTTAAGAGCGGTGATCCGGAAAACAAGGAAGCTCAGGCCGCACGACTGTACTGGCCTGCCCTGTTTGGAGAGGGTTTTCTGAGAAGGCGTGACGGCGCTCCGCCCAATAACCTGCTTAATTTTGGGTATGCCATCCTACGGGCAGCTACAGCCCGGGCCATTTCCGGTTCGGGCCTGCTGCCCGGCATTGGCATACACCACCATAACCAATACAATGCCTACGGCCTTGCTGATGACCTTATGGAACCCTACCGACCGTTCACAGACCTTGCAGTTCTCGAGTATCTGCAGGCCAATCATCCGCCAGATACTCTTGGCAAAGCAGAAAAAGCCATGCTGCTACAGGTTTTGTACAGCGATGTATGCATCGGCAATAAAATAAGGCCTCTGATGCTCGCTCTTTCTGAAACAACGGCCTCCCTCGCCCGCTGCTTTCTGAAAAAAGACAAACAGCTGGCTTACCCCGAGCTCTAAACCCACCATTAAAATGAGTTATTCACGATTAAACGCGTACGAAACCATGTGGCTCTTTGTAACCTTCGACCTGCCCGTAACAACTGAAAAATATATGAAAGCGGCAAACAAGTTCCGGCAAAACCTGAAACATAAAGGTTTCCAGCGGTTTCAGCTTTCAGTATATACCCGGCACTGCGGCAGCCGGGAAAGCGCAGAATCCCAAATGGATGCCGTGAAAGATTTAGTACCAGCCGAGGGCTTTGTAAGCATTATTACAATAACTGATAAGCAGTACAGTCAGATCGTTAATATTTGGGGCAAGAAAGAAGAACGACTGCCCCCACCGCCTCAACAGCTTGAATTTTTCTAAAAAACGGTAACACTATCAGCAAAATGAAACAGAAAAACATTCTTTTTCCTAACAAAAAAAAGCCCCAACGCAATGGCGCACAAGCTTTTGCGAAGGGGCCTAATATCTGAAATCCCAATCTCAGTTCAAATCACAGCTGGGTGTTAAGTGTTAATTTCGTACTTAACAATATCTGAAATCCCAATCTCAGTTCAAATCACAGCCATTCCACGAAGGGCGCGTAAAACTGCTCAAATATCTGAAATCCCAATCTCAGTTCAAATCACAGCATACCAGCCGACGGGGTTGGCGAAGTCTTCAATATCTGAAATCCCAATCTCAGTTCAAATCACAGCCGTTTTGGGGTACTCCGATATTCTATTCTGAATATCTGAAATCCCAATCTCAGTTCAAATCACAGCTCGCAGCTACGATGACGTTATCGTCGCCGTAATATCTGAAATCCCAATCTCAGTTCAAATCACAGCAACCCCTAACTTAACCGGATACCAAAATGGAATATCTGAAATCCCAATCTCAGTTCAAATCACAGCTATAGCTTAATACCTTCATCAAGGTGAAGCAATATCTGAAATCCCAATCTCAGTTCAAATCACAGCATTGTCTTCCAGCTGTACGTCAATATCTGGAATATCTGAAATCCCAATCTCAGTTCAAATCACAGCACAGAAAAGGACGGGCATTTCGCGCATATTAATATCTGAAATCCCAATCTCAGTTCAAATCACAGCAGTCATTAGATTGCACTCCCTATAGTTACTAATATCTGAAATCCCAATCTCAGTTCAAATCACAGCCTCGATTATATCCCCAGCACCGACATCCTCAATATCTGAAATCCCAATCTCAGTTCAAATCACAGCTTTCTGACTGCTGTTTTGAATCAGCGGTGCAATATCTGAAATCCCAATCTCAGTTCAAATCACAGCGCGTGGTAATGTCGACCTGTTTGCGCTCGTAATATCTGAAATCCCAATCTCAGTTCAAATCACAGCGATGTATTTAACCGATGAAGGCTTCATCCGAATATCTGAAATCCCAATCTCAGTTCAAATCACAGCGGCTTTGCTCACATCGGGGGAAACCGTTGTAATATCTGAAATCCCAATCTCAGTTCAAATCACAGCCCTTTCAAGCATATAGTGCATCAGCGCTTCAATATCTGAAATCCCAATCTCAGTTCAAATCACAGCCGTGAGGATTTGCGCGTTTGCGGCTGTGGCAATATCTGAAATCCCAATCTCAGTTCAAATCACAGCGTTGCAGGAAAGCGGTATTGGTCAACGCCCAATATCTGAAATCCCAATCTCAGTTCAAATCACAGCGAATCTTTCCTTTCAGCTTAGCACGGCTGAAATATCTGAAATCCCAATCTCAGTTCAAATCACAGCCGAGGCGGTGAGGTCAATCGTATCCGGCGCAATATCTGAAATCCCAATCTCAGTTCAAATCACAGCCGTGAATTTTACGCTACTACTACCGGGCGGAATATCTGAAATCCCAATCTCAGTTCAAATCACAGCCCCCGCTGAATCCGTATTCATGCGTTCCGGAATATCTGAAATCCCAATCTCAGTTCAAATCACAGCCACACCAGCCCCCCCGTTTGCTGAAAAGCTTTCCTTCGTTACGGTGATCAGTTATTTGCTTTTCGTGGGGGTTCGTTAACCCTGCCATGTCTGGTTAGGGGCCTTTTATTGTCAGGTGGCTGCGCATCATTGCAGCGGGGTTTATGCTCCACTTAGGTTCATAGCTAAAACAGGTCAAACACATATCAAAAACGTATCAAAGATGTATCAAAGACGCATTTTACTTGTCTTTGAAACCTTTTTATTCTGTATTTGTTCTGTCTTTGCTATTATATTGTTACCTACTTATCCCCTTTCAGTCCTGACATGTTTTAGCATGAGCGGGCTTCTCAGGATGTTTTGTGGTATTTTGGCGCGCCCTGTTTCCTTTAATTTGATCCTGAGCCGCACATGAGCCTCCCCCGTAATTCAGCAATTGCCGCCCTGCTACGGCAGTTTGATACCGCCTGGCAGCTGCTCGATTATCATACCCAAACCCTCACAACCGATATCTGCCTGTGGCGGCCTGCGGGGTGTACCTTACATCTCGTTCAGGATGAAAACGGCCGCCTGACCGGTCGCTTTCCGGAGTCGGAGGCCTACGACATCGGCCCGCCCTCGCCCGGCTGGATTTGCTGGCACATGCTTTTTTGGTGGAAAATGACCCTCAATCATAATTTTGGCGACGGCAAACTGGTCCCCGAGGCCATTTTCTGGCCCGGTGATGCCGACGGGTTTCGGGCTGCGCTGCTGAGCCTGCGTGCCGACTGGCTTCGGGCGGTTGAGGGCTTGCGTGCTGAGCAACTTGCCGGCACGGACCTCTCCAAGTGGCCGCTCACCGATTGTCCGTTCACCGACATCGTGGGCTGGGTGAATGTAGAGCTTACCAAAAACGCGGCGGAACTGGGCTATGCACGCTTTTTGTATGCGGTGAGGCCGCGTTAAACGCTGGTTAAGGCGGCCTTAACGGGCCTTTAACGCTGGCGGGTAAATACAGCCCTTCCCCGGTTTCGGGGCTTGATTTGGTTTCAGCGTACCGGTGGCGAAACGGCAATTCGGCGGCCTGTACCCAGCTCAATCGCGAAACGGCGGTCGCGGGTGATGATGAATTCCGTGATGCGGTCGCTGCGGAAATCGAGCGTAGCTTCGGTGTCGATTACCCGGCGGACCGTTCCGTCGGCGAGGTGCAGCCTTCGGGTTTCGGCATCGGCGTACAGCAGCATGGTGCGGAAGCCTTCCTCATAGCGCGGCTCTCCGCTGAGCAGGGCGACCGGAATTTCCTCTCCCTTCACATAAACAAGGGCTGAAAACTGCCCCCGCTGACCGAGGAGCACGACCGGAAAGGTTTCCTCTTCCTCAAAAACAAGCATGCCGGACTGCCCCATCAGCCGCCACTGACTCCCGTCTTCGAGGATGATTACAGCGCCTTCCGCGCGGCTTTCTTCCGAAAAAATAAACGGAATGCGGTCTTGCTGCTGCATCTGCTGAAGCGGCATCATCAGTAAAACGAAGAGGAATAACATCAATCAGGGGGTTTAAATAAAGTATTTAGTAGTGAGAACCTGCGCTTTCAACTAACGTTCTGCGGCAGGTTTCCGCTTATCGGCGATGCATAAATTGCGGTTGGCGTGCTGATTGCACCTGCATTTTTGCTGCCGGGTATCTCAAGCTAAGCAAAACATGGTAAACCGCCACGGGGCATAACCATTCGATTTCCGGATAGCGACTTCCTTGTAAATACCTGAGGAGTTGTCATACGTTGCATTTTGATGTGGTATCATGTATAATACCATAATGGTACCCATCCAAATCATATTAGACACCAATATACTATACGCTGCCTTGCGTTCGAGAAATGGTGCATCCTTTCGATTGGTTTCATTATTGCCGAGCAATAAGTTTACTATAAATGTTTCAGTACCTCTAATATTAGAGTACGAAGATGTCCTGAACAGATCGGTTCCGGAACTGAGTTTCACGCGTAAAGAAATTGAAGCCTTTTTGGATAACATTTGCGCCATGGCTAACCGCCATGAGGTTTTTTATTTGTGGAGACCACTCTTACCTGACCCCGGAGATGATTTGATTTTAGAGTTAGCTGTTAAAGCGAATTGTACCTATATCGTTACTTATAATAAACAGGACTTTACGGGTCTTGACACCTTTGGAATAAAGACCGTAGATTCGCGCGAATTTTTGAAAATAATCGGAGAAATATCATGAGTACTTTAAGTGTCAGATTACCCGAGTCGGTTCATCGTAAACTAAAGCA
Source organism: Balneolales bacterium (assembly GCA_020832405.1). GTDB lineage: Bacteria > Bacteroidota > Rhodothermia > Balneolales > Cyclonatronaceae > Cyclonatronum. The sequence goes on along the minus strand of JAFIET010000087.1, from coordinate 2,977 downwards.
AATGGCCGAAAAGGAAGGTGTATCGATGAATCAGCTCATTAGCCTGGCTGTGGCAGAGAAGCTGTCTGCCTTAATGACAGAAGACTATCTCAATGAGCGGGCAAAAAAAGCGAATCCTGAAAACTTCAGAAAGATGCTAAAAAAAGTCCCGGATGCTGAACCCGAACCCTATGATACCCTGTAAGTCAGGTACATCGCATTACTCTTCCACCGGAAAATGAAGTCTTGCATAAAAATATTCCCGCATTTTTGCAGCTTGCGCGAATAAATCTGAATCGAACAAGGCAATCGTTGCACATTGCGGTGCAATCCCCCCAGCTCACAGCACCAGAAAATCGCCGGCGTCGCAGCTTCGGTGCGGGGCGAAAAGTTCGATTTCAGTGGCTGCAACCAGCGTTTCAGGCTGAATGAGGGCAAGGGCGTTTTCAGGTGAGGCGGGCTCAATCTGCTGAAGCGGCACAAGGCTGAGGGCGTAAATGCCGCCGCCGGCCGGGTAATTGCTGAGCAGGCGGCACAGCGCGCGCACGGAATCGTCGTCGCGGGGGATGTGCTCCGGTTTGAAAAAGAGGAAACCGATGACTTCGCTCAGGCTTACCGCTTCGGCTTCGCCATAGCCGCCGGCGGGCAGGGCTTCGTACTCAAGCTGTGAGCATTCCGCGCTGAACCGGATAGCGAGCGGACGCTCCGCACTGATGCCCGCCTCAGCAGCAATCTGCGCCACATCCTGCAAAATCACCGAAAGATATACCGGGCGCGGAAATTTTGCGGAAACCTTCAGTTCGGCCTCCCCCATCCATCCGAAACCTTCTGCATCGGAGGCTGACGGCCCCTCCGGAAGTGTGTTCCCGGCAAGATGGAGCCGGCAACCCGCATCACCCGTCTCAAAAAAGAAACTCCTGTCGCCGGGTGCCCGGGGAAATTGTTCGCGGCTGAGCAGGCAGCTGCCGGGGCCTGAAAGCCGCTCAATCAGGTAGCGGCTTGTGCCGATGGTACGTTCCGTTTGGGAGGTGATCATATCAGGAGTCATGCGGCTTGATTTCGTTGGGTGCGGCTTTGCCGGCGGCCCATGCGTTGAGGTTTTCGAAGGTGGTTTCGGCGATGTTTCGCAGGGCCGTATCGGTGAGGAACGCCTGATGGCTGGTGATGAGCACGTTTTGGAAAACGAGCAGGCGGGCGAGCAGGTCATCCTGCAGGACCTGCTCGGAATGGTCATGAAAGAAAAGGCCCTCCTCCTCTTCGTACACGTCGAGGCCGAGGTACCCGATAATGCCCTCTTTGAGGCCTTTTATGACCGCCTCGGTTTTGATGAGGCCCCCGCGGGACGTGTTAATGAGCATCACGCCTTTTTTGAAACGCCCGACTGCCTGCTCATCCACCATGTGGTGGGTATGTTTGTTGAGCGGAGCGTGCAGGGTGATGATATCCGAGCGCGAAATGAGTTCTTCGAGGGAGACATACTCCGGACGGATGGCCTGTACCAGTTTTTCGTTTTCACGAATATCGAAACAGAGCACCTTGCAGCCGAAGCCGTGCAGCAGTTTGGCGACCTCTGCCCCGATTTTCCCCGTGCCCACTACACCGGCCGTTTTGCCGTGCATATCGAAGCCGATCAGTCCGTCGAGGGAAAAGTTGAGGTCGCGGATGCGGTTGTTGGCGCGGATGAGTTTCCGGTTGAGGCCTAACATGAGCGCTACGGTGTGCTCGGCAACCGCATGCGGGGAGTATTCCGGCACGTTGGCGACCTTCAGGCCAAGCGCTGCGGCTTTTTCAAGATCCACATTGTTGAAACCGGCAGACCGAAGCGCAACGAATCTGACGCCGGCTTCGGCAAGTTTTTCGAGCACCGGCGCATCAGCACGGTCGTTTACAAAGATGAGGGCCGCATCGGCGCCCTGCGCAAGGCTTGCGGTCTGCTCACTGAGCTCCGGTTTGAGAAAACTGAGCTCATGCCTGCCCTGATTGGCTTCTTCAAGATATTTGATTTCAAAATTGAGCGCATCAAAAACAGCGATTTTCATTGGCTGATGAGTAGTTTTGGATGAACGGCATCGGGACTTTGCCCGGCGATCTTTCTCTCGTGATGCCGGCTACCGCTTGCCGAGGATGATCACCTGCACGTCGAATATTTTTCCGGCCTCGATCTGAAAACGCACGATGGTGCGCTCTACCTGAAAGCCGTGCCGGCCTGCGGCCCCGGGATTCATGAAAAGCAGGTTTCCGGCTTCTTTGTCGCGGGCAATTTTCAGGATGTGGCTGTGCCCGCAGATGAACAGATCCGGCACGTTACTGTAAAGCTCCTGACGGATGGGAATGGCGTACCGGCCGGGATTTCCGCCGATGTGCGTCATAAACACCTGCACCCCATCGGCATTGAACCGCAGGATACGCGGGAACTCCTGACGGATGTCCTGCCCGTCGATATTGCCGTACACGCCGCGAAGCGGGGCAACCTCCCGAAGCTGTTCGGCAATTTTGAGCGTGCCGAAATCGCCGGCATGCCAGATTTCATGGCAGTTCGCGAAGTACTCAGGCACCTGCGGATCGAGGTAGGAGTGCGTATCTGAAATAAGGCCGATTTTCATAGCAGGGTTAAATTCATGGTATCTGCACGTTAGGGTATAAGTACCGACAATTTTTTTGATTTATCAATACAGGAGATTTGGTCGTGGTGCCGCAGACCTGTCTCAGTTTTCATTAGAGGTTGAAAATCACACCATCGATTTAATCAACTAATCCTGATTCTTTGATTTATCCAGGAATAAGGAGCTAACATTTTCAAACTTTTTTTCGGCTCATCTTTGAAAAAGCGGGAAGACCACATCTTATGAATGATTAAAACGTGCGGATACATCTTCACAGCTCCACCGCACTTCGCTAACGATGGGACCCTGATTTATCGTTTGAAATAAGCCACTTCGGGCTCTACCTCACCGCCCGCCATACACCTCATTCAGCACCATAGCGATGCGCAGGCCGG
>JAFIET010000086.1 GCA_020832405.1 Balneolales bacterium | reverse complement strand
CGCTACGACAAACCTCCAGGGTTTCAAAAACCCTGGAGGTTTGCACCAGGTTGCGGATGTCAATCCGGATCTCTTATGAAGGCCGGCTTAAGAATGTCCCAAATAAAACAGCGCCAGCCCCCCGATGCCAAAAGGTGATTCGGGAGACTGACGCTGAGAAGGTTATTGGTCTGCTACTTTTTTTTTGATGCTTGGGGAGCTGTCAGCTTTTAAGCATCGCGGGTTTATTTAAGCAGCATCATTTTGCGGGTTTGCACGAAGCTGCCGGCCTGCAGGCGGTAAATGTACATGCCGCTTGACAGCCTTCCGGCATCGAAACTGACGCTGTGCCGGCCTGCGGCCTGCTGTCCGTTTACGAGTACGGCTACGAGCTGCCCTGTGAGGTTAAACACTTCCAGGCGGACATCCGCTGCTTCCGGCAGGGCGTACTCAATGAGCGTATTCGGGTTGAAGGGGTTCGGGTAGTTTTGCTTCAGTGCGAATTCAGCCGGGGTTTCGTCGGGTACAGAGGTCGGAGCAGCTAAGGTGAGCTGTACTTCGGTAACCTCAGCGCCTAACATCAGGCTTGTACCGTTTTCGAGCCAGTGTGTACTGATGATTTCTCCGTCATGCAGCAGCACGGCTTCCAGCCCGGCATTTGCGTGCCCGGCTGTGAAGCTGAGTTCTGCCGGCTCGCTGCCGGTGCGCAGCTCCGCGATAGCTGAAGTCTCGTCGGTCAGCCAGTAATCTCCGCTAAAGCGTACATCAAAGGCGCCGGCGGGCGGCAGCGGGGGCAGGGTGTACTGCAGCGGATGCGTGCGTTCGGCCGTTTCTGCGCCCATGAGCAGCTCGCGGCTTGCGCCCTGCGGCGTGCTGAAACGGAGTACGGCATAGGCGTCGAGACCTTCGGGGCCCACGCTCAGCGGGGCTGCATTGGCTCCCGCTGCGCCAATGCCGATACTGCCTGCTGCATCGGTGCGCACCCAGTAGCCCTTGCCTGCATCCAGGGCATCAGCCTGAAAGTACGAGCCGTCGAAACCGAACAGGGTACCGGGTATGATGATGCCCGCAGGATCGGTAATTCCGCAAGGACCGTCGCAGCCGCCGTGCCCTGAAATCAGGTTCCAGCTTTCGCGCAGTTCAACAGATATGTTGCCTTCCGGCATGCCGGTAAACACTTCTGTTGCAGCCTCGCTGTAGCGCAGCCAGTAGCCGTCGCCCATATCGAGGGTTTCGCGCAGGGTGTAGGTACCGTCGAAGCCGAAAAGGGTGTTGGCCAGTGCGCCGGTGAAAACTTCTGCATAGTTGTCGTGCGGCATGTCAAAAGCCATCCCAACGAGGTTCCAGCCGGCCAGGTAGCTCACTTCGGTTTCGGCACTCAGGCTGTGGGTGATGGTGAGCGCCCGGAAACCGCTGCCTTCAACCTGCACCGTGTTTTGTTCGCGCATATTTACGTTAACGCCGCTGCCGCTCAGCAGGAAGAAGCCTTCTTCAGCCAGGCTTGCCGGGTTCCAGCTTAGGGTAACCGGCGCGTTGCCGCTTGAAGGTCGCACCTGTACCGGCCATACGGTCTGATCGGTTGTGGTAGGCCGGAAGAAGGTGAAGTAGTCTTCATCTTCAAAACTGATGCGCGCATCGAAGGTGCCCGCCGGACCCGGAGGCGGTGCGAACAGATCGTATTGCGGGTCGAAACCGTCCGTTGCATCAGCTGCTGTACCGATGGTGAGATTCACGGAATTGCTGCCCGCATCCGAAACGGCTATCACCGTCGTGAAGTCAGGGTCGCCCGGCCCGGGGGTGCCGCCTAAGGTACCAATCACTTTAAAGGCCAGATCCTGTACCGGGAAATTCGGGAACGTACCGTCGCGCGGGGTCCACTGATCGGCTATTCCGTAACCGCCGCCCGGGTTTCGCCAGTGAAACTGAGCTCCGTTGGCGGATTCATTGCCAAACCATAACCAGCGACCGTCGCCGAAGTAGTCCATATGTGGCGAAACGGATACCCACCAGGTGCCGCTTTCAAGCTGTACCGGCTCAGGGAGCTGAACCAGTATAGTACCGTTTGCCGATGAAGTTACGGCTTCCTCAAAGAAGCCGGTTACCGGTGTGTCAGCCGGTCGCCCGCCGGTGTCGGCGTAGAAGTACACGTTAACAAACGCCGGCTCATTGTTCAGGTCACCATAAAAACCAAAAGCTTCAACGGTAGTGATACTCCAGGTTTGCCCCGCTGGTATATTGAAATCATCAGCTGCTTCTACCGCCCATGTTTCGGGGCCGTCGAGGTCATAAATGGCAAGGATTCCACTTGTAATGTTATTGCCGGACTGATCAAAAAGGACAATTTCTTCCCCTTCCGGACTTATGGTAACCGAAACCGGCACATTCAGTTCCGGGCTGTTAACCGCGTTCGAAACCAGGGTGATATTGCCTGTATAGTTTCCGGCACTCAGAGAGCCCGCATTCAGGCTAACGGTAACCGTTGCAGAGCTTCCGGCCTCAAGGCTGAGCGTTGCCGGGTTTACGCCGAGCACATCGCTCATCAGCTGAGAGGCGGAGCTAACTGCGGCAGTAAGCTGTCTTTCGCCTGAACCGTTGGGGGTGTCGTCCACACTATTGGCAAAAGCAATCAGATTGCCCTGCTCGTCAAAAGCACGGGCAGATCCGAAGGCGGTTGTTAAACTCACTTCAAGCGTACCGCTTCCGGTATTGGTAACGGTCATGTTCTTGTTCGCACTGCTGCCCGATTGCACGGCAAAATTAAGCTCGGATGGGGATACTGAGATTGCAGGTGCCGGGGTGCCTGAACCCGGTGTGCCCGTAATGGTGAAGGTGAGGCCCGCCGGATTCCAGTTTATCCCCAGCTGTGACAGCGGAGTCCAGTTTACCGCGCCGGCCCCGAAATTATTATCAGGGTCGATCAGCTGCGGTTCGCCGAAATTCTGCTCTCCCTGCGCCCAGTTCCAGCGGCTTGCCCCGTCAAGGCTTGACATATTCTGCACGGGGGCAGCTGCCAGCCAGTATCTGCCGGGCTCAAGGGCCCAGTTCAGGGATGAAACATCCAGTGTGATGGTGTAAATATTGGCATCCTGATCTACAGAAAGGCGCCCATCAGATGCGGGCACCTCAATTGCGTAAAGCCAGCTCCCATTTATTGCGGGGCTGCCGGATGGGGCTCCGGAAGCATCCTCAAAAATAAACAGCTGATAGCCCAGCAGGATGTTTCCAATGAAGTTCTGATTGTTCTGAAACCCGACTGTTGAAATGGAGCCAAGCACAGCGGTCTGACTGATCTGGAAATCGTCAGAACTGTAAACGGCTGTGTTTATGCCCTCAAAAGTACCGGAAACAATGCCGCCGGTGCCGGACCGGTTCTGCTGCCACAGTACAAGCTGTTCACCCTCCGGGCTCACGCTGATGCTCACCGGAAGGCTCAGGTTCGGGTTGTTTACAGCATTGGATGAAAGGACGATGCTCCCCGAGTAGCTTCCGGATGTAAGGGACGCTGCGTTCAGGCTTACGGTTACCGTAGCCGTGTTTCCGGGTGCAATGTTAAGCGAGGCCGGGTTTACGCCGAGCACATCGCTCATAGGTTCAGATCCCTCAGTGAGGCCTGCGTTTAGCGTGAGGCCGTAGGTATCCGGTTCAGAACTCACAATGCTGTCTGTAGCTGCAATCAGAATCCCCTCATCATCAAAAGCGCGGGCGCTGCCGAAAGTGGCGGAAAGGTTTACCTGAAGGTTTTCGCTGCCCGTGTTGCTGACCGTAAAGTTTTGCGTTGCGCTGCTACCGGCCTGCACAGAAAAGCTAAATGAGGAAGCAGAAGTTGAAATGACCGGCCCCTGCGACTGCTGAAGACTGCTGAACGCATTTATGCGTCCGCCGGCTATGGTGTTGTTCGCAAACGCAGGTACCGGATCAACGTTTTCCATAATCCTTGTGCGGATCTGTTGCGGACTCAGGCCCGGTTCAACCGATTTTATCAGGGCCGCCAGGCCGGTTGCATGCGGGCTTGCCATAGAAGTGCCGGAAAGGGTTGCATAGCCGCTGCTGTTAATGTAGGTGCTCAAAATTTCAGAACCCGGGGCCGCTACGTGCACCGTATTTGCGCCAAAGTTGGAAAACCCGCTGCGCTGATCCGTGCGCGTAGAGCTGGCAACAGCCATCACGTTCGGCAGGTTGTAACCGGCCGGATAGAAATTCTGATCGTCGTTGTTGGAGCTGTTGTTTCCTGCGGCTGCAATTACAAAGTGACCTGCCTGTCCGGCGGCATTAATCGCATTAAACGCGGCCTGCGAGAAGCCTGTGCCGCCCCAGCTGTGGTTCGACATCACCGCACCATTTTCAAGCGCATACTGCAGGCCCTGTACGATGGCAGCGCCGTTACAGGTATTGGCGCCGTTCAGACCGCAGATTTTAATGTTCATCAGGCTCACGTTCCAGTTTACCCCCGTAACACCGACCGCATTGTTACCAACCGCGCCTATGGTACCGGCTACGTGTGTGCCGTGTCCGTTCAGGTCTTCGGGCGTATCCCCAAGAAAGCTCGCGCCGGGGTTCCCGTTACTGTCAAACCAAAGGTTATCAACAAGATCCGGGTGCGTGCTTCTTATTCCGGAATCAAAAACGGCCACAATCAGATCGGAGGAACCTGTTGTGATTCCCCATGCCTGCAGTGCAGAAATATCTGCTCCGGGGGTTCCGCCGCTCTGCCCCGTATTGTGCAGGCCCCAAAGCTGATTAAATCCCGGATCGTTGGGCGTCGTCTGCAAACGCTCTATAGTTTCATCAAAAGAATAATCCCGGATTACGTCGGGGATACGGTACGCAAAGTTTGGCTCGGCATACACCACATCGGCGCGGCTGTTTAGCATATCAAGCGCCTGCTGCACGTTGCCGTTGCGGAAGGTCCAGTGCTCGGCATTGATGAGCGTGAGCTCTGTAACCGAAGCTACGCCAAGCTGCTCCTGCAGCATCGCGACATCGGCGCTCAGCACGCCGGGCGCAAACTCAACAACCAGCTCATTGCTGAAAAACTCAATTTCACCAATTCCGCTAATGTAAGCGCGCTCGATCTGCTGTTCCGCGCCCGGTGATGCGGCATCACCCTGCGCCCATACGGCTGCTGCGCCAAACTGCATCATAAGCAGCAGCAATGCGGAAACGGCCGTAATAAAACTGACGGTAGCTTGTTTGTACTTTTTCATAGGTCTGATCTTTTGGGGTTACTGAAAAAACGGGATACGGCATGATCTGAAATTTCCCGCTCACCTGATGCAGACAGGCCAATAGCGTGCAGCCTGCTTTCTGAGGGCGGGGCATCGGGAGGTTGGTCAGGATTCAGTGGGTCGGATGAAAGGGGAGAGACCTCCTCCCGTAAAAGTTTATTTCACCAGCATCATCTTGCGCGTTTGCATGAAACTGCCGGCCTGTATGCGGTACAGAAAGATGCCTGAAGACAGGTTGCCGGCATCGAATTGTACGCTGTGATGCCCAGCCGCCTGCTGACCGCTCACGAGTACGGCTACCCGTTCACCGGTGAGGTTAAAAACTTCGAGGCGTACCTCAGCTGCTTCCGGCAGGGCGTATTCTATCACCGTTACGGGGTTGAAAGGGTTGGGGTAATTCTGGCTGAGGGTAAATTCCACAGGATGTTCGGCCGGGTTGGTACCGGTATCAGGCAGCACTTCGAGCTGCACGCCTACCGATACTTCACCACCTTCCGCAGCATTGCTCGAAATCAGCAGCGCGGCTTCATACATGCCGGGGGAAAGTCCGCCGGCATCGGCTGTGAGGCTTATGGTGAGTGCCTCAGCCGGCTCGAGGGAGAAGCTATCTTCCCCGGCCGAAAGCCATGCCGCATCCGTACTGATGCTGCCGCTCAGCTGAACCGGCCCGGTATTGGTGATGGTGACTTCCGCTTCGCCGGTTTCGCCGGGTTCCAGGGTGAAGCTTATTTCCAGCGGATCCACCTCAATGGAAGCAGCGGCGCGCTCAAGAAAGAGCGTGAAGGGCCCGTTTTGTGCTTCTGTAACCTCATCAAACCGCTCCGCGCGTACCGTCCATTGCAGCAACGCACTTTCCGGCTCATTTCCAAGCTCCGAAAGCAGCGCATCAAGGGTGCCTACGGTTAGGGTGAGGGAAGTGTCCCCGGTTTGTTCGCTCAGAAGCGGGTCGTCAAAGCTGCCGTCTTCTGTTGTAAGCAGCCAGGTGTAGGTCTGCGCATTAGCCGAAGCTTCCCAGCTGATGACGACTTCCTCTTCACTGCCGGGTATGGTTGTTAGCGCGGTACCGTTGGCGGGGGTGAGCAGGCTGAACGCAGCGGGCACGAGGGGAATGACTTCAAGACTGACCGGCAGCTGCAGGTCGGTGCCTTCGCCGCTGAACATGATGGTTCCTGTGTAGCTGCCGGGTTGAAGCGAACCGGCCGAAGCATCGGCAGATACCTCAACGGAGGCGGTGCCCCCCGCCGGAACCACAACTTCGGCAACAGATGCCGAAAGCCAGCTGCCCGCATCGGCTGCCTCAGCTGAAACACTCAGGACAGCATCAATCTGACCGCTGTTGTTTAGGGTGATGGTTTGGGTGCCCTCACTCAGTTCATCGAGTTCAAAAAACAGGGCTTCCGGCTCTGCGGAAACCTCTGCGGCGCCGCGGATGAGGGTGAGCGCAAAGGGGATTTCAGCAAGCGTGATTTCATCCCCCACAGAAGCACGCACCGTCCATACGGTATTGAGGCTCTGACCCGGCTCAAGGCCGTTTTCGGCCAGCAGGGCATCAACGGCGCCCAGGCTAAGGGTGAGGTTAGGGGCCGTGCCGCCGTTATCGGAAGGAATTTCGGCAATCGGGGCGCTGAAATCGCTGTTCTGAAAATCAAGCAGCCAGGTATAGGTTTCAGCATTCTCCGAAAGCTCCCAGCTGATACTAACTTCGGTGTCATCACCGGGGATGGTGATAAGCGTGGAGCCGTCAGGCGGAGATAAAAGGCTGAAGGGCCCCGGCACGGGATCTTCGGCTGCCAGACTGTAGATCACGGTAAAAAACGAAAAGCCGGATGCTGTAAAAACCAGCTCCGACTGATTCCGCAGGTTGATGATGCCGCCGTCTGAAAGCTCCAGTAACACGTTACCCTCTGCAGGAAAGGTCGCATTGTTCCAGCTCAGGGTTACGGGGCTGTTACCCGATGAAGGCCGCAGCTGCATGGGCCAGACCGTTTGTTCCACTGTAGTAGGCTGGAAAAAGGTGAAGTAATCTTCATCCTCAAAAGTAATGCGGGCATCGAAAGTGCCGGCCGGCCCCGGCGGGGGCGCAAATAAATCGTACTGCGGATCGTAGCCGGTTGTGGCATCGGCCGCGGTCCCGATCGTAAGGTTTACCGTATTGCCCGCTGCATCGGCAACGGTGAAAACAATATCAAAATCGGCTTGCTGAAGGCTGCTTTGCTGCAAAGCCAGCGCATGAACCGGCAAAAGCATCAAACAAAGAAAGCCGGCAAGAAGAGGTCGTATTCGGTTGGCCATATATTAAATCCCTGATTTGTGTGTCGTTTCGACACCAGGTTGCGATTAAAAAAGCTTCAGAAAATACCCTGTATCACAGACAGATGAGGACTGAAGCTTAGCTTATAAATTTTAAAGCTGTAGGGGCTTTACCAGAGCAGCCGGTGGATTAAAGTACAGGTATATTAATGCTGAACACAAAAGGCCTGTACCGGCTGATTAAACCCAAAAAAGAGGTAATGTGCGATTCCGGAGCCGTTTACTATCCGGGCGTTTATGGGAAGATGTAAAAAGGAAGTTTGAATATTGAGTACTGAATCCTGAATCCTGATTATTTATTGCCGCAGTAGCCCCCCGCAGGCAGAAGTGAGGATTAAAGGTAATAGATAATTAAAATGTTTGATATTACATTATATGACTAAGATATTAGAAACCAACCTAAGTTGCCAACACATTTCCGGGTATGGCGGCCCGCGGATTGTCCCGGAGACCGGAGACCGCGATAATGGCCCGCGGATTTTACGGATTGGGCCGGATTTCCGCGGATTTTTTTGTGAGCCAGACCTGACAGGTTTTCAAAACCTGTCAGGTCTTTGCGGTGATGTTATTTCGCGGACATGCGACAAACCTCCAAGGTTTCAAAAACCTTGGAGGTTTTTTCGGGTACCCTCCGTCATCTCCCCACCAAGCCCGGCGCGGCCTGCCGCGCCGGTTATATCCCCGGGGCCATTGACATCCTTTGAATCTGAGGGCGCGGAAATTTAAACCCTGCTGCCGTTCCGAAAAGACATCCGTACAGTTGGGATGGATGTACTATTACGCAGCTACGTCCCACGCAAATCATCCAGGAACTCTGATTCCGGCTCGGTTGCTGTTACGAGCAGGTAATCACGGGCGCGGGTGCAGGCTACGTAGAGCAGGTGTCGTTCGGTGTTGTAAATCTCTTCCAGACCGGCTTCATCGGTGTTGCGCTCAATGCGGGATTGGAGCGGGATAATTTCATCATCACAGGCCATAACCGCTACGGCACGGAATTCGAGGCCTTTTGCAAGGTGCATACTGCTGAGGGTTATCCCGCGACTTTCCCGAACCGCGTCGCTTAGTACGGTGTAGGGAACTCCGGCGGCCTTCACTGCGGCTTCCGCGCGGTTTAGTTCATCCATAGTGCGGGTAAACAAACCGATTTCTGTGGCCTTTACTCCGTTATCGAGTTTATCCTGAATCCATTTTGCAACCGCTTTCTGCTCTTCAGAATCGGATCCAAAGATCAGTATCTGTGGTTTTTGGCTGTTGAATACAGAAACCGTCCGGTTGCGTTTTTCAGTATTGCCGTCAACATCTGATACTTCAGGGCCGAGCAGCAAATCGGCCTGTGACCTGATCTGATGTGAGGTGCGGTAGTTGATGTGCAGCGTGCGGGATCGGCCCCGGATATCAACACCCAGTGATTTCCATGAAAAAGGCTGCCGGAAAATACGCTGACCAAGGTCGCCGGCAAAGAACAGGGCGTTGGGTACGCTGCTGAGCTTCGATAAAAACCGCAACTGTGCTACACTGATATCCTGTGACTCATCTACAAGCACAAAATCGTATGGGAAGCGGCTCTTAGTGGCATAGGTTTGTTCAAGCGTTTTATAGACCGCATTAAGGCTTGTAAGCCCTTCGTTGCTGAGCCGTTGGTGCACCTGTTCAAAAATCGTCCATATTTCGCGCCGCCGGTTTTCGGGGAGCCGTGTTTTCCGGCCGGTACGGAGTACATCGCGATATTCTTCCCAGCTGCTGAGCTGCCATGCATCGGCAACATCCCGCCATTCATCCATCAGAAAAGCTTTCCTGAAGGGCTGTGCCTCACTTCGGGAAGCGGCTTCGGCAATAAGCGTTGCGATATAATCCTCCTCTGCAAGCTTTACAGGCTTAAAAAGGCTTGCATGCAGCCGCAAGGCAAGTTCAGGCAAAGCGTGCACCTCTATGCGCTCTTTCAGCCGCGGCCTGCTGCTAATGAGCCTGGTCAGCTTCACTTCGAGGGCCGACGCCAAAATGCCGGAAAAAGTGGTGAGCAGAACGCGGGCATCCGGGTTTTGTTCCGCCAGCCAAACGGCACGGTGCAGGGCAACAATGGTTTTGCCGGTACCTGCTGAGCCGGACACCCGTGCCGGACCGTTGAAATTTTGCTGCACGGTTTCAAGCTGTGCGGGATGCAGAAACACAGACCATTTTTCCCAGGGATAATCCAGCGCAAGCTGAAGCTCTTCGATGTTTTCCATGATTCGGAACCGCCGTTTTGCATCGGGATGCTCAAACGGGTTTTCATCAGCGGTATGCTGAACGGGCTGTTCCGGTTCATTACCGGTAGCAAGGGTGAGCAGGGCTTCAGCTGCTTCTGCGGGCAAAAGTTCAGCAAGCTCAAGCAGACCGTCCTCAGTGGCGTTGATAACATCTTCGATCCAGTCTTGGGGGATTCCGTACGCCAGCAGTTTCTCGGTATCAGCGTGTTGAAGCGGGCGATGCTGAGGAGCTTCTGTTTCCACATATTGGGTGATCTTCACTTCTTCAATCCGCTCCCGGATAAGCACCATTTGTGCAGCACCTGTTTTGGGGTGCCGCTCCAGCTTTCTGCGTGAGGCCCAGTCGTAGGCCTTATCGTGATGGTCCACATAGCAGACCAGCATGCTCGAGCGTGATTTGTGTACAATCAGGCGAATATCCCGCGAAACCCGGGCCGACCAAAACCCTTTGTCCTTAACCCGGTCGATGCGGTGCAGCTGAATGGCCGGATGCGCCGGATCTACCTGAAGATCAAATACCGTTGTCTTAACGGCCTTTTGTTCATCATTGGTGAGCTTGCTCAGGCTGTCGGTAAAGGTATCGGCGAGGAGGAATTGCATGGGAGGGAATCTATTTTATTCGAGTAATTTTTTCGGGGAAGGCCAAACCACTTTGTGCAAGGCGCAGTGCCTGCGGACTGCCTTTGATAATATGTACGTTGCTTGTTGCAACCCACCTGAAAGGCCGGTCGGCAGCTTTAATTCTGTTTAGTTCAGGTGCATGCGCGTTCAGCCAGGACTTTAACCAATCCAGCTTTTTGATCATCTCATTTACATGTGCTGACTGAGCCGGGTGGACCTCAATAAAATAGGCCTCACCATTATACCCGATTATGTAATCCCATCTTGAATCGTTGGGGTATTTGCCTGAGACACAGCTGTCTAAATCTACGCTTCCATCAATCTGTCTCGGTATTTCAGCCTTAATTTTTACGGAGTTCGGGCCTAAAGCCTGCAATCCCCGCTCCATACAACTGCCGAGCGTTTCTGTATTGTAAACGGCCTGCTCAAAACTCATCTTTCGAAGCGATTAGATTAGAAATGATTTCAGAAGCTTTGCTTCCAAAAGCGGTTAGGCCGCCCCATTCAGACATACCCTGATCCTCATCGGCGGGGTCAAGCCGGGAGATGTCTCGTACAACAACCCCATCTGCTTTACGGTCGAAGTAGTAGGTATTAAAAGTAGCTTGCGTAACTATATTCTCAAAAATCTTCCTTAATGAAGTTGACTTGCGGGTAATACCAAATAGTTCAAACAGGTCGTCAGGCGCAGCCTTAATTTTCTGCATCAGCCCAACAGCCCAGCAAAGCTGAAGAATAGTTGTGGAATGTGTGGAAACAATAACTTTGTATCCACGGGAAATCAGCTCCAAAAAGCTGAGCATAAGCGCTTCAATAGCCATCGGGTGAAGCCCCATTTCAGGTTCTTCGATTATGACAAATTGATGATGCTTCCCTTTTATGTTACCGGAATTGCTGTTTTGGAGCAGCCAATAGATTTGCATTAACAAGGGTGTAAATTCACGCTGTCCGGCTGACCAGCCGAGATAGGAGAGCTGACTTTCGCCCGTATCGAGCATAAGCCGCATCTGCGGGGAGCTTTGGTCAAGATTCACACTGGCATTCACATAAATTGCTTTATTTAAGAGGCTCTCAATATCCTTATCCATTATACCCTGATGCGGAAAAACCATGCCGCTATCTTTTTTGACCCCAAAATCCAGCCATACCTGCAGCCGGCTGCTGAAACTTTTCAACACATACGGGTCCATGAGCCTGAAATCGGAGTAAGGCCTTGGCCACCCTTGTGCCATAGCAAGAACGCGCTGCGCCGGCACGTAGGCGACCCGGTCGTGTAGGTTTTCCTTGCCGTTAATGGAGTCACTTAAATCAACGATCCTGCCATCGGCTTTAATAAGGGAATTAGCACGCAGTATCTTTCCCATACCTTCACCCATATATAAATCGAAAAATTCACGGGCATCATTTTTGAGCTGAACCCCGTGATTTTTCATCTGCTTGCTTATGTTACCCCCATCAAGCAGCAACTTGAACAACTGAAGCAGAATGCTCTTACCGCTGGCCTGCGGACCAATAAACACCGTAAAATCGCCAAGTTCGATGCTGGCTTCTTTGATTTGGCCGAGGTTGTATGCTTCGAAGTGTTTCATGGGAAGGAGTATTAAATCTTAAAATTAAACCTGATACTTAGTAGTATTTATTTGTATATAATGTTTTTTTAGGATTTGGTATTAGTAATAATTTAGACAGACTACCTTAGTGATTCTTTTAAACCATTTACCCAAGCCTCAATTTCATCAATAAGCGCAATAGGTAGTTGATCAGGGAGGTAATTCATTATTCTGAATCTGTCAAAAACAAGCCCAGCTTCATAAGCTCTAATTTGAAACAGATCACGAGGAAAAAATTGTGCCGTAAAAAACATACGGATTACACCAACTACTGGTTGATCTGTGAACCATTTATTACAAAAAATATCAGTTTGGAGTTGTGTGAGTGAATCTACCCATGAAGTGCCTGTTTTACATTGCCCAAATGCAATTAATTTAGAGGGCTGCCTATCCGCAAAATGTTTCCACGCTATAACATCAACTTTGTCATCCTGTGGTCTAAATCCAGGATTTTGCTTTATCACACCGCCCTCTCCAATTTTTTTTACAATTTGAGATAGCTGTTCCCTAAAGCTTTCACTCGAAGTACGTCCGGTGCCCATAACTTCATACTCAGCTGGATGTCCAAAATAGTTTTGCGCTACAATTCCACAAAGCTGCTCGAACACTAAAGCACCATCTATACCAGCAAACCGTCTATTTTGACTCATATTATTTCGAGTACAGAAAAGCAAGTATGTATAAATTAATGAGTTTTGTGTATTTGTGCTATTATAACTTACTACCTGCCCATTGCTTTCTAATTGAAATGGATATTTCCTATCTGAAGCCTTAAGCCGAAAGTCAATCTCTTGAATAATAGTATCTGAAATCAAATTAAACTTATCGCTTTCATCTTCTATTCCCTTCACATTTACTTCATCGGAAATAATTGATGGTCTTCGGAAGAGATCATACATTGATACACGACCATACAAAATAGCTAAATACTCTGCATAATCAGCCCATTCTTGAGCTGAATCACGGGTAGTTGGAAGACTATCAGGTAACTTAAACATGTTTTAATCGCTGTCAGTAATTCTTCTTTTTTTAGAACCTTTACTTTCAAGCTCTTTCCACTTCGATTCCATCAAATCATATAGTTCATCTGCAAGTTCGGCTATTGTACCAGCTTGCTTTAGTAGGCCGTAGT
>JAFIET010000085.1 GCA_020832405.1 Balneolales bacterium | reverse complement strand
AACAGGAAAAGGCGACGAAACCCATCACCCGAAAAAAACAAGTTGAAAAACACATCATCAGAAAAGCGGATCAAAAAGAATTTAAAAACAGGGGGTATTTGCAACGGTATCTGCTGCCGGCGGCCACATTTGAAGGTAGAAGTTAAGGCTGCGGAGGCTGCCGATAAAGTAAATTCGGCACCGGGTTTGGGGCTGTCGCGTTGGGTTTTTGGGATGCATGGGAGGCGATGTACCCAGCCCCGGGAAAAAGGGAAGCGGATCTCCCAGACCTAAGGCTACCGTAACTGGCCCTTCATAAAAAAACGAATATCCGTAGTACACAAACCGACATCCGGAAAAAGCTAAACCGTTAAAATTTTAAATGTTGGGAGCGGATAGCTGCAACTTGGGTTAAACGACTCCATCAAGGAGCCCAGGCTTGAGGAAGGAAAAACGCTGCTGGAGGAGAAGGGCTTCAGCGTGAAAGAAGCCGCTGCGGCTGTGGGGTTCCCGGGCGTGAACTATTTCTCAACATTATTTAAAAAACGATTTGGCACGTCGCCTTCCAAAGCCGGAAAGGGGGAGTCGGGCTACACTTGAGCGCGGCGAGCAGAACAGGTTTGGCCTTCTGTAGCAGCCGGGGGCATTTCCGGTTTAGGTTGCAGATCGCTGAACAGCGCGGTGGGGATACCTGCGCATGCCTGACCGGGATGTCGCGCGGCATAGTATATAAGCTATTCGGCTGCAACTGCCCGACTGAAATGAGGCCGGGGGGAGCTTTTTTTATTCGGTTAATATTATTTTGGACTTTTTGGCTTATACTGATTTGTAAATGCTTCTATTCATAAAAGTCCGGATACAGAAATCAGGGCTGACTGTAGGTAAACCCAATTCATGCTTTTTGACAGCAGCTTAAACCTGGCCCTTAAGCGCAGAGATGAGCAGGCATTTGAAAAACTCTTCCTGCTCATGTTCGGTCCGCTGTGTGGTTTTGCGTTTTCCATTACGGGGGCGCGGCAGGCTTCGGAATGTGTGGTACAGGATGTATTTCTGAACCTTTGGGAGAGCTGTCAAAGCATTACACCGGATACCAATATCAGGGCCTGGCTGTACCGCTCTGTCCGGAACCGCAGCATCGACCGGCTGAGGGCGGCTGAAATTCGTGACCGCCATGCGGAAGAACTCGCCCGGCACCTGTATGAAAATGAGCACGGGGAGTACACTGGGGAGGAAGCAATGGCCGAAGAAAAAGCCCTCATAGAAAAAGTAAACCGTGAAGTTATGCGGCTGCCCGAACCCGTACAGGAAACCTACCTGCTGCACCGCCGCGACGGGCTCACGTATGCTGAGATAGCGGAAGTTCTGGGGCTTCCGCAAAAAACGGTTGAATCCCGCATGTCTAAAGCATTGAAATTACTGAGGGAAAGGGTAGCGGGAGCTGAGCGCACAGAAAAAAAAAAAAAATAATTCAGGGTAAGCAGTTTCTGGTTCGTCATCGAGGTATAAACGCACATCATTTATACCAACGAACCGAATGGACATCACACAAATACACAGATATCTGTCAGGAGAGGCAGATGCTGCAGAAAAAAGAGCCTTTGAGGATTGGCTCGCCGCTTCAGATGAAAACCGTGCGAAATTTGAGGAATACCGCAAGATCTATGTTGTTTCGATTGAGCAGGCGCAGCAGTTCGATGCTGTTTCAGCGCTTGAGACCTTCCGCAATAACCGTTCTGAAATTTCCCCCAAATCACAAGCCCCCCGAAGTACCGCAGGCCGTGCTGCTGTAAGGCTTCCCGAAAACCGCCGTGCTTCCGGCCTTTGGCTGAAAATTGCAGCCCTGCTGCTGCTTGCGACGGGCATCAGCCTGTATGTTTTGTACCCAGGCTTTACCGGCAGTGATTCGCCTGCATCGCAGCAGGAAGCCGGCAGCTGGTACGAAACCGGTTTCGGCGAACAGCGGAGCTACCGCCTGCCCGACGGCAGCCGCATCCGCCTCAATGCGGATTCCCGCCTGTTTCTACCCGCTGACTACGGGCAGCAAAACCGCTTCGTGCGCCTTTCAGGCGAGGGCTTTTTCGAAGTTGAAACCGACCTAAACCTACCCTTTATCGTGCAGACCGGCGAAGCAGAGGTGCAGGTATTGGGCACAAGTTTCGGCGTTCGCGCCCGGCCTGAGCAGCAGGCTTCGGTTGTAGCCGTACAAAGCGGACGCGTAGCTGTACAGAGCGCCGGCGAAGCATCAGGTCTCAGATCTGTTGAGCTCGGTGCCGGTGAGTACACCATTGTGCCCGCAGGCGGTGAACCTGCCGCGCCTTCAACGTCGGGCATCAGGCAATACCTCAGCTGGCACAAGCAAAAATTTGTCTTCAGGGATACGCCGCTTCATGAAATGCTGGCACAGCTTGAGCGGCATTTTAATGTGCACATCACCCTGAAAGACAGCAGCAGTATTGCAGAGCCGGTAACGGCACGCTACTCAACCGAATCCCTCAATGAAATTTTGGACATCACCTCGCTTACACACGGGGTGCGGTTCGAAGTAACCCCAAGAACAACAACTCCCTAACCCTCAACTGCAAAACCTTCCTTAAATCCTCACTGAAACGCATAACGTAAAGTTGCAATTCATGAAACCTACTCCGTTACAATTATCTGTGAATCACAGCAAGAAGCCGGCGGGCGCCATGCTCGCGGGTTTAGTGCTGCTGCTTGTAATGCTGTTGCCCGGCTTTGTGCCTCAGGCGCAGGCACAGCAGTATCAGCGTGTAGCCAATCAGCTGCTAACTACTACTTCTGGTCCGAATCAGGCCCTGGCCGGAAAGCTTCAGGCCGGTATTTCGGTACAGTTTCGAAACATGCCGGTTTTGGAAGCCCTTGAAAAAGTCGCCTCCGAAACGGGACTGCTGCTGAACTACAACCGGTCTGCCATTAATACGGAACAGCTGGTATCAGGCAACTATCAGCAGCGTACCCTTGAGCATGTGCTCGATTCTCTAACGAGACAGGCCGGGCTCTACTATTATGTGACCGAAGGCGGACAGCTTGTGCTGCTTGCCAGTGAGCTGCCTGATACAACCGGTAACCTTACCGGTACCATCCGCGATGCCGAAACCGGCGAGCCCCTTACGGGTGCTACCATTTTCGTGGAAGGCCTGAACATTGGCCGTGCGGTTGATATTGACGGGAATTTTGAGCTCAGCAATCTCCCTGAGGGCACTTACACGGTGCGGCTTTCCTTCATCGGATATCAGACCTTGCGGCGGGAAGTTACCATCACAGCCGGTGAGACCCGCGAGCTGCATTTCACCCTGCAGATGGACGTCGCTTTTCTTGATGATGTGGTTATTACCGGCTACTCTGTGCGGCAGCGCAGTATCCCGACCGGTTCGCTTTCAAGGGTTGAAGGGGCTGAAATTCAGCAAAGCCTCATCCAGTCCCCCGATCAGGCGCTTCAGGGAAGAATGAGCGGGGTGATGGTATCCCACACCAGCGGTCAGCCGGGCAGCGGCCTGATGATCCGTGTGCGGGGCCGGGGTTCCATCAATGCTTCAAACTCACCGATTTTTATTGTGGACGGGGTTCAGGTCCGCACGGATTTCACTTCGGTAATTGTGGAAGACAACGCCCTCACCGGCATCAACCCCAACGATATTGAGAGCATCGAAGTACTCAAAGATGCCTCAGCTACGGCCCTCTACGGAGCGCAGGGTGCCAACGGGGTAGTGCTGATTACCACGCGACAGGCGCGCCGCGGACAGACACAGATCAACCTTTCAACACAGGTAGGCTTCAACGCGCAGCCCGAAAAAATTGACGTGATGGACGGCCCGACCTGGACCGAAACCATGATTCAGGGTTTTGTGAATCGCGAAGTGGATCGCGGCAGAGATGCCACAGAAGCCAGAGAACTGGCACTTGCCCGATACGGCGACCCGGCTACTGCACCAACCTACGACTGGCAGGATGCCCTCACCCGGTCCGGTGCGCTCCAGAAATACAGTGTTTCGGCTTCAGCCGGTTTCGAAAACACCCGGATTTTCCTGTCCGGTTCGTATGATTTCGAGCAGGGTGCGGTGCTTGCCAGCGACTTCAGCTCGCTGCGCTTCCGCTCCAACATCGATCACAGCTTCAACGACCGTTTCACCCTTGCCACACGCCTGAGCGCTTCAAGCTCTACGGCTAACGGTCTGGTAACGGGCAGAGCAAACATCAACAGCCCGTTCCACGGCGGCATCACACAGCGCCCGATTGACGCCATTTTTACCGAAGACGGTGATTTCAACCACAACGACATCATCCGGGTAAACCTGGTGCATCAGCTGAACGTGAACACCCGTGAGGCTACTACCCGACAGCTGCGCGGTAGCCTCACCGGTATCTACCGCATCCGCGATAACATCTCTTTCCGCTCTCTCTGGGGTGTTGACTATCGTACGGTGCGCGACCGCGCCTACACCTCGCCGCTGCTTCCCCGCTATGCAGCTACCGGCGGCTCCCTCACCGAGCGATTCCGTGAAACCGTTGCTTTCAACACCAATCAGCTCGTCGAATACTTCCAGAACTTCGATGATCATGACATCACCGTTGTTGCAGGTGTTGAGTACCGCGAGAATCAGTACCAAAGCTTTGCTGCTGCCGGCGAAATGTTCCCGAACCCGCTTTTCCAGCAGCTGGACCTTGCCGCCATCGAAAGCAGCATCTCCGGCCGCACCACTGAATCCAAAAACGCCGGTGCTTTCACCCGGGCGGATTACAGCTTCATGCAGCGCTACTTTGTAAGCGGCAGCCTGCGCTACGACGGTTCATCCCGATTTGGTGAAAACAACCGCTGGGGCCTGTTCTATTCCGGTGCCCTCGCCTGGGATGTGTCGCAGGAAAGCTTTATGGAGCGCTTTACCTTCGTTGATCAGTTCAAACTGCGCACGAGCTACGGTATTACCGGTAACTCCGGCATCAGTGATTTCGCCTCCCGATCGCTGTTTGGCAGCGGCGGTACCTACGAAGGGTCAACCGGTTTACGCCCGAGCGGTCTGGGTAACGACGTGCTCACCTGGGAAGAAGCCGAAACCCTCGACCTCGGTTTTGAGCTGTCTCTTTTTGAAGGCAGGTTTTTCGCTGATGTAAACCGCTACCGCACAAAAAACAAGAACCTGCTGCTGAACGCTTTCCTCCCGACTGACAGCGGTTTCTCCAGCATCGCCCGTAATGCAGGCGTGGTACTGAACACCGGCTGGGAAATCGAGCTGGGCGGCCGAGTGCTCAACTACCGCGATTTCAACTGGACGAGCGCCTTCAACTTCACCTGGCAGGAAAACGAAATCATCGAGCTCGTTGACGGCCTCGATATCCTCGGTTCATCCGTGCGGGTAGGTTTCCCGCTGGATGTAATCTGGGCCAACAAATTCGTAGGGATTAATCCCGCTGACGGCCGCGTGATGTGGCTCGACGAGAACGGAGACATCACCTACCGCAGAACCAGCGGCGATCAGCAAATGCTCGGCACGTTCTCCCCGGATTTCTTTGGCGGTTTTGTGAACACGTTCCGGTACCGCAACCTGCAGCTGTACACCTTCTTCCAGTATGAGTACGGCCGTACCGCGTTCGACCAGACCATTGGCCGCAGGATGCACAGCGTGAGCAGCGAGCGCGGTCTTCATGCCCGTGTAGCCCGCGATGCATGGCAGCAGCCCGGCGATATGACCTACCTGCCCCGCCACTACATTTCAAGTGCCTTCCCCGGCAGCAGCAGCCATAACACCAACTCAGTGTATATGAATGATGCCTCCTACATCCGCCTCAAGGAGGTTCGCCTCGATTATCAGGTTCCGTCGAAATTGCTCGAGAGCATCAGCCTCACCCGGGCCAATGTGTTTGTACAGGGCCGGAACCTGCTCACCTGGACCAACTACATGTTCGGCGACCCCGAGTTTGTGGGCCAGAGCACCGGTGTTTATCCGCAGTCGCGGCAGATCACCGCAGGCGTAAACCTCCAATTCTAACAGGCATACTCAAAGATTATGAAACGATTTATCCTTTCTGCAACAACCGGCCTGCTGCTGATGCTGCTCATCAGCGCCTGCGACGGCCTGCTTGATACCGAGCCGACCATTCAGGTCAGCTCCGACCAGGTAACCACAACGGTAAGCGGCATGGAAGCCATCCTGATTTCCGCCTACGACCGTCTTCGTGACGAAAACATGTACCGCTACTGGATTATGGGTACCCCCGAAATTCTGGCCGATAACTCGCAGCTTCACCCGATAAACTCCGGGCGTTTCAGCGGTCAGGCCGAAAATCAGGTGGGCTCTCATTTCACCACGGGTTTGTGGTCGACTGCATACCGCCTCATCAATGAAGCCAACATCATTATTGACGGTATTGCGCGCACGGAAACAACGCAGGCTACACGCGACCGCATTAAAGGCGAAGCCCTGTTTCTGCGCGGCCTTGCCTACCACGAGCTGCTCCGGGTGTATGCCTACGAGCCGAACCATCCGATGCTGAGCGAGTGGGGAGAAGGCGTAATTATGCGCACCACCCCGACCCTGGGGCTGTCGGATGCAGACCTGCGTCCGCGCTCCTCTGTTTTGGAAGGCTATCAGCAGATTGAGGCCGATTTCCTTGAAGCTGCTCAGCTGCTCAGCGGCAACGACCGCGGCAACGTACACTTTGCGAATCTGGCAACGGTTCATGCCGGGCTTGCCCGCGTGTACCTGTACTGGGAGCGCTGGGCCGATGCCTACGAACACGCCGGTCTGGCCCTTGAAAATGCCATCGGCACCCTCACCGATTACAGCGGCGGCCAGAATATTTTCGACATGCTCCCGAATCCGGAGGCCATTTTCGAACTTTCCTTCGATAATACGCACGGCAGCAGCGGCTCTATGAACGCAGTTACGAGTCCGCCCCCGGGCTGGTTCGACCTGCTTCCGTCGGATGAACTCCTCGCCCTTTACAGCGAAGACGACCTGCGGAACAACCTCTTCGCAGTCCACACCGACGGCTTCCCCTACATCCTGAAGTACACCGGAACTGTGGGGCAGAATACCGATAACATCGTGGTATTCCGCATCCCCGAAATGATCCTCATTCAGGCTGAGGCAGCCTTTGAGCTGGGACAGGAAGCAACGGCCGTTGGGCATCTCAACACCCTTCGTGCTGCCCGCGGCCTGGCTGCATACAGTGCCCCGCCAAGCGGAGCGGCCCTCTTTAACGAGATTTTTGATGAGCGCCGCCGTGAGCTTGCCTTCGAAGGTCACCGCTGGTTCGACCTGAAGCGCCGCGCGATGGATGTACCCAAGCCGTCATCAACATTCCTGGCGCCGGTTACTTCGAATGATTTCCGCATCCTCGCGCCGCTTTCCAACACGCAGGTGGAAAACAACCCGCTGCTTAACCAAAACCCCGGCTACTAAGCTGAACCTGAAACCCATTCCATCATGAAAACAAGATTAAACCTATTTCTTATGGCAGCGGCCCTTATGCTGCTGATGCTCTCAGGCTGCTTCCCGGATAACAAAGTGATTTACAGCGGTCCGCTGCAGGTTGAGTTCAACCCCGTTTCGGATACGCAGCGCATGAGTAACGGAACTACCTACGACGCAACTGTGCAGCTTATCGGGCCGCATCAGGATACCGACATTCAGGTACAGTTCGAAATTGATACCGAAAACAGCAGTGCTGTGCTTGGTGAGCATTTCCAGATCGCCTCTTTCACAACCGTGATCCCCGCGAACAGCAGTTTCGCAACCATCCGGATCGAGGCTATTGCGGAAAACGTAACAAGTGCGCGCCCTGTGGTAGTGCTTCGCCTTATGGGCGATACCACCGGTGAGGTGCTTCCAGCCAATAACTACCGGGAGTTCGCCCTCACGCTCAGACCATGATCCATAGCTGTTGACCTCGGAGAGAAGCATCCGCACAGCTTCTCTCATACAGCAAAAGCTGCGGGTGAGTCGGGTATACCCTGCTCCCCGCAGCTTTTTTTTTAGGGTAGGGGGGATGTGTTTCCTGGCCTGACCCCGTCTATTAATTTTTCTTACATAAGGTATTTAAGGATGATGAATTCAGATGTTCTTCCGGCCGGTAACTGCCAAAGATGGTGCTTAATTCTGTTGGTCTTGCTATTCCTTTACGCCTGTGATACAACCGGGCCTGAAACGGAAGTTGTACCGCCGGAGGAGGAGCCGCCACCGCCTCCGCAGGCTGACTGCCGGCCCGCGCCCGGTAACCCTGCCGGTTTTGAAGCGATCCGGGGGCAGGTAAAGCGACCTGCCGAGCAGCTTCAGCACCGGCTGAGCGAAGCCGACCCGCAATTTGCCGGCATCTACATCAGCGATGATGGCTTGCTCACACTCGCAGTAGCCGGAAACGACATACAGGCCTCCGCAGAACTCGATGCTGCTGTAAGGCACGAGATGCGTTCCGGCCTGCTTCGTACAGCTGATTTAGCGCAAAGGTCAGGTGGTGCTGCAATTCAGGCTGTTACGGCTGATTTCACCTTCCGTGAACTGGCTGCCTGGCGTGAAACAGTTACCGCACGGGTGCTGGGCAGCAGGCGGTTTCCGCATGTGATCAGCAGTTTTATTGACGAAGCGGAAAACCGGGTGATGCTTGGCGTCGATGCGCGGCATTTCCACGCGGGCAGTATCGGGCAGTTGCGGCAGTTTGCCTCCGAAACGCTCGGCATACCTGAAACGGCGCTCGTCATTTTTGCCGATCAGCCGGACCTCGAGGACGGGGAGTGGGATGATGCTCACGAACCAGCTTTCCGCACGGCAGCCGTTGCCGGTGCAGGTATCGGGCTGTCGGATGATGGCGAAGATGCTTCGGATTTATCCGGCAGCATTCAGGCGCGTCAGCGGCCGCTGGTTGGCGGGCTGCGCATCCGTTTCGGGAGTTCAAGCCTCTGCACCATGGGCTTTTTCGGCACGGCCGGTGAACGCGAGGTGATGGTCACCAATGCGCACTGTTCGGTACTGCCGCACCGTACCGGCAGCACCATCTACTGGCAGGGTGCCCGAAATAATGACGATGACGAAATCGGCATCGAACTCGACGGCGGCGACCCGACTATGGAAGCCTGCGTGGAAATGAACGACGACTGCTGGCCCTGCAAATGGAGCGATGCCGCCCTTGTGCAGCTGAACGCCGAAGTACCCCGCCTGCCCGAAAACATCGCCAAAACTATCGCTGAGAGCACCGACTGGATGAGCAACGGCTCCCTCATCATCGATACTGATGATCCGGTGTTTACCGTCGTGGGTCTGGAGACCAGCCTCATTCAGGGCATGGAAGTCCACAAGGTCGGCGGCAATTCGGGATGGGGTTCCGGCCCTGTAACGCGCACCTGCTACGACAGCCGGCGCAGCAGCCACGGTTTCATCCTGCAGTGCCAGAACCGGGCCCGATACTCCACCGATGGCGGCGGTACAAGCGGATCGCCGGTGTTTGTGCGTCTGCCGCAAGAGAACCACCCGGATGTACCCAACCCCGTTGCGATAGCCGGCATACACTGGGGTAGCAGCGCCCGCGATACGCCGGGCGGCTACAGTGCCTTCAGCCCGCTCAGCGGCATCCTCACGGATTTGCCGCTGCTGGAAGTTGCCAGGGTTACGCCACCGGCATCAGCCGCCCTTCAGCCAGAATAAACGGAACCCGCTCATTGCCGGGAGAGTGGCTTCCGGACTCTGAGCGCATCCCCCTAAAACCAAAAGGAGTCATAAACAGAACAGGCCCCGGAGCTTAGCTTTGGGGCCTGTTTTGCAAGGTTGGAAAAGGGGTGCGGGCTATTTTACGAGCATCATTTTCCGGGTGAGTACGGTGCTGCCGGCCTGCAGCCGGTAGAGGTAAACACCGCTGCTGAGGCTGCCGGCATCAAAACTGAGCTGGTGTTCGCCGGCGTTTTGCTGCCCGTTGAAAAGTACGCTGATGAGCTGCCCTTTAAGATCATACACTTGTACGGAAACACTTGATGGTTCGCTGAGCTCATAGCTGATAACGGTGGTGGGGTTAAAGGGGTTCGGGTAATTCTGGCTGAGCGTAACCTGCTGCGCCAGCTCGGTTGCGGCCGGAATGCTTACCGGCTCAGGACAGGTGCCCCACACAGGGAACTGCCCTAAAATGAGGCCGCTGTTTGAACTAAAAAAAGGCGGCATGGATAAAATGAATTCAACACACCATCCGGACAGATCCTGGCTGAAATCCATGGCAGAACGAAACATCCCGTTCATGTTAGTGACCGTGCTTACATCCCAGTTGCCGATATCCTGGTTGAAAGCGATGGCAGAACGAAACATTTCCCACATCCCGAAAACATTACCTACATCCCAACCGGAAATATCCTGATTGAAAGAAAAAGCATTTCTGAACATGAAATTCATTTGTATCACATTGCTTACATCCCAGGCTGAGATATCCTGATTGAAGTCGTAGGCGTTGTCAAACAGCCTGCTCATGTTTGTAACACTGCTTGTATCCCAGGTGCTGATGTCTTCATTAAACTCCCATGCGTTCAGAAAGATGCCGGACATTGATGTTACCCCGCTCGTACAGCTTGTAGCAGCATTTTCCGGCGTAATATCTTCGCGGTCGCGTTTCGTAAAGGTGATGTCGGTTCCGTTTATGGTTACAACTCCGGAATCTCCGAAAGAAGCATCCGGACACATCACGGTAATGCCGTTCTCTGCCAGGTAAAAGTCAGAATCAGCGTAAGCAGACTGCGCGGGAAAAAGCACCGAAAAAAAGATTAATGCGAAACCGATTGCATGAAGCACAAGAGCACGGTGGTAATTGTTCAGCCTAAGGTTGGTTTGGTAGGATAGTTCTTTGTAAATCATAAGTAAAAATTATGTTAGTGGCGGTTGGTTAGTTAAGGCCGGCTGTTTGAAGTTAAGATGCCGGAACAGACTCGGAAGTGCGCAGGGCACTTGCTGATTATTGCAGCCAGCTGCTTGGCCGAAAACCGGACACGAAAAGTTAAGTTTCATATGCTCTTTAATCCTGACCTATGCAGTGGAAGATCGTCTGATATAGCTATTTTTAAAATACGTATTTATAATTTTATTTTTACAAAAAAAATGGAGTTGGTTTTTATGCCGTAAATCTAAACTAAAAAAGCCCCGAAGCGGGGCTTCGGGGCTTTGAAAAAGGTCCAAATAAAGAAAAGGCGGGATTTACATCGGCGGCGGGGGCGGCGGAGGCGGGGGCAGGATGAGCGGCCCGGCAGGCGACATCAGGACAACTGAGTTGTCAGCGTCGAAGTCGGTAACGGTAATACAGGGTTTTTGGTAGGATTCTTTCATAGGTCGCTGTTAGCGTCTGGGTAGGTAGTTGAGTTTGATTATGATACGGAAATATTTTCGATAAACTGAAATTAAGAGAAATCTCAGATTTCCTGAGCAACTGCAATCAGCCGCAGTAAAAACCTTGCCGGCCGGAGCTGTCAGCATCCGGCCGGTTCGATTAAGCAGATTTATTTGAGGTATTTGTCGAGCCAGCCGTAAAACTCGCGGTGCCAGAGCAGGCTGTTTTGCGGGCTCAGAATCCAGTGGTTTTCGTTGGGGAATAGCACCATGCGGCTGTCGATGCCCATGCGCTGTGCAACGGTAAAGGCCTGAAAGCTCTCGGTTACCGGCACACGGTAATCTTTTTCGCCGTGTATAATGAGGATGGGGGTATCCCAGTTGCGCACGTACAGGTGGGGTGAGTGCTGATCGTAGCTGACCGGCCGCGGATCATCCCAGTAAGAGCCGCCGAGGTCGAAGTTTACAAAGAACATTTCCTCGGTTGTGCCATACATGGCCTCAAGGTGGAACACGCCGGCATGCGAGATGAAGGCGCTGAAGCGGCCTTCGTGGTTGCCGGCCATCCAGAATACCGAGTAGCCGCCGAAGCTCGCTCCAATAGCACCGAGGCGGTTTTCATCAACCCAGGCTTCTTCCTTCACATTGTCGATGGCGCTGAACAAATCCTGCATGGCTTGTCCGCCCCAGTCGCCGCTGATTTGCCGGTTCCACTCCTCGCCGAAGGAAGGCAGCCCGCGGCGGTTGGGCGCAACGACCACATAGCCGGCTTCGGCCATCACCTGGAAATTCCAGCGGTAGGAGAAGAATTGAGATACCGTGCCCTGCGGACCCCCCTGCGCGTAGAGCAGGGCCGGGTACTGCTGTGTTTCGTCGAAACCAGGCGGCAGAATTACCCAGACAAGCATCTGCTTGCCGTCGGTTGTTTCAACCCAGCGCTGGGTGACTTCCCCCAGTGTGAGGCTTCCCATCAGTTCATCATTAATATGGGTGAAGCGGCTCATTTCGCCGTTTTCGGCACCAACCAGGTAAAACTCAACCGGCGAGGACATCGACATCACCCCGGCAACCAGCACGGAGCGGCCGCCGGCATCAAGGCCTTCTTCGAAGCCGGTTACATCATGTACGCCTTCGGTGAGCTGCCGTACCGGCGGATACATGGAGCGTGCCAGCATGTTCAGCTCGAAAATCTGTACCGTTGCTTCGGTTCCGCTTGTGATGTAGATCCGGCTGCCGTCGCGGCTGTAGCGGGCGGCATTCATGTTGCCGTCGAAGCCGGTGCTGAGTTCGCGGGTGTTGCCGGTTTCCAGATGCAGCTCCATGAGGCGGTAGCGGTCGCTCTCGTACAGGGGCGTCACCATCTGATTCCAGATCATGCTGCTGCCGTCCGGGCTGAAGGCCGGGTAAAAATCGTAGCCGGGGTTCGGGGCCGTGAGGTTGCGGGTTTCACCGGTAGCAAGGTCGTACAGGTAGATGTCCGAATTGGTGCTGTAGGCGTACTCGGTGCGGTCCATTTTTTTGGAAGTGTAGGCAATCATGGTGCCGGAAGGGTGCCAGGCAATCTGGGAGGAACCGCCAAAGGGTTTGAGCGGGGTGTCGTAAGGCTGGCCTTCCATAATGTTTACGGCCGCACCGGTTAGCTGCCCCGCGGCATAGGGGGCGATGTGCAGGTGACGGTAGGTGCCGTCGTGCCAGGTATCCCAGTGCCGGTACATGAGGTTATCGATGATGCGCACCTCGGCCAGCGGATATTCCGGGTAGAGGTCGAGGCTGGTCGGGTCAACGCGCACGTTCCGCACGAAGGAGAGGTGCCGGCCATCGGGGCTGTACTGCGCAAACATCACGCCGCCTTCGAAGTCGGTGACCTGACCCAGATAGGTGCCGTCGGGGGCCATTTCGTGAAACTGACCGCCGCGCATGAAGCCGATGCGCTCACCGGAGGGGTGCCAGACCGGCGAAGAAGCCGAAGCGCCGGTTGTGAGCTGCATGATGATTTCTGAACCGATATCGCGTC
>JAFIET010000084.1 GCA_020832405.1 Balneolales bacterium | reverse complement strand
GGTTAGAGCGTCGGATTCATAACCCGGAGGTCGGCGGTTCAAGTCCGCCCCACGCTACGAAACCCTAAATAAACATTTAAGGCCGCATCCCTGAACAGGAAGCGGCTTTTTTTATGCCCTGAAATCAGCCAGCCAGCCGCTGATCTCCGCGTGTACCCGCTGCGGCTCTTCGAGGTACGGGCAGTGACCCAGCCCGGCAAGTACGCTTTCCCGATAGGGGGCGCCGTTCGCGGCGCGGGCGTCGAGCAGGGCGCGGGTTTGCAGCAGCATGGGCTGCGGGGGCAC
This sequence comes from Balneolales bacterium, assembly GCA_020832405.1. Classification (GTDB taxonomy): domain Bacteria; phylum Bacteroidota; class Rhodothermia; order Balneolales; family Cyclonatronaceae; genus Cyclonatronum. The sequence goes on along the minus strand of JAFIET010000084.1, from coordinate 13,015 downwards.
GTCGGCCTCACCCGGGAAACCGGGAATCAGGCCAAGCGCTCCCAGCACGGCCGGGTCAGAGCCGGAGCGGTCGCTCACAATCGCGTCTTCGGCGCCGCGCAGCCAGAGCAGGGGCACGGGCTCGCGGGCCTGCAGCACCGCCTCCGCCAGACCTCGTAGGTGTTTCGGGGAGATGCTGTTCACAATGCCGCGCTCGCCGGGCGCGTATCCCGGCCAGTTGGGGCTCGGAAGCACATCCCCCGGGAAACCGCCGTCCTCAAGCCGCAGCGAGAACATGCCGTCGAGCAGCGGATGCGCCTCGTCCAGCTCCATGCGGTTGCGCAGCACGTAATTTTGCAGCACCCAGGCGGGGGAGGTCACCACCGGCGGCTGTTTGCTGCGGTCGCCCGCGCGGATGCGCGCAATCAGCGCGGGGTTGCTCATGCCGGCACCCGAGCCGGCAAAATCCGGGAAATTGGGCGTGCCTGCTGCGCCCTGCGTGCCTCCAAAACCGTAGGGCGAGCCCGGCGCAATCTGCACCAGACTCAGCAGCCGGTCGCTGTGCGCGGCCAGCAGCTGCCAGCCCACGATGCCGCCCAGCGAACTCGCCACCACATGCGCCCGCGCAATCCCGAGGCGGTCGAGCAGGTCCGCCAAATCTTGCGCCCAGTCCCGGACACCCGTCCGGGCGCCGAACGGCCGGAATTTGGTCTGCCCGAAACCGTTGAGGTCCGGCGCCACGCAGAAATACCGCTGCGGGTCGAAACACTGCATCAGCGGCGCCCACCACGCGCCCGTGCTCGTGTTGCCGTGCACGAACAACAGCGGCGTTTTGCCGGCAGCTTCCGTTGTGTTGGTGCGGAGATGGTGCGGACCTGAAAATCGGGTGAGCATAAGAAAGTTTTTGAGCGTGTCAAAAAAAACAGGCAGGGCCAAAGCGGCGCCCTTAGCTGAAGTATGCAGGTGGTTCTGAGTTCTTTTTTTTTGGTGAAAACTCCGTGAGCATCGCAGTGTTTCGGGGCAGCCCGACAAATCCCAAACCTACGGATAATCCCTTGCTTTTTTGGGGGGGGATCCGAAACGTACTCAATGCCGGCACGGGCACAAAACCCGGCATTGGCCCCCGAAAAACATAGCCCGCCGCATCAGCAAAACAACCGGACCCCTGCCGTAGGTTTGGGAACAATTGGGTTGGCACCGCAGCCTGCGATGCCCACGAAATTCCACCCAAAAAATACGGAGGCGGGAATACCGATGCGGCCGGTAGCAGGCTGAGGTGTTTTGAACTGCCCGCAAAAAAAATCCCCCGCCGGATGATTGGCGGGGGATTTTTCAGCTTCGTTGCCCCGCTTATCTGCGGGTGAAGCCCAGCACGGCTGCGTTGAACTCGGCCGGTTTTTCGATCATGAGCATGTGGCCGGCGTTGTTAATTTCGGCCAGCTCGCTGTCGGGGATTTGCTCGTGGGCCAGCTCAAACACTGCGGCGGGGAAGCCGGGGTTGAGGAAGCGGTTGGGGATGAGGCCGTCGTAGCGCCCGTACACAATCAGGGTGGGGTGGCCGACCCGGTGCAGGCGGTGCGTGGTGGGCTCATCGAGCATGGCGCCGATGGATTGCACCACTGTGTAGGCGAATTCGTCCATTTCGGCGGCTTTGGCCATGCGCACGCGCTCTTCCACCATCCACTCCCAGGCGTTGTTCCAGCGGTAGAAGTTGATGGAGAGGTTTTCCCGGATTTGCGGCTCGGGCGTGCGTTTAACGCCCTGCATGGTGAACACGCTGCGCAGCCAGTCGCCGGAGCCCTGCGAGAAGCTTTCGACCCCGGCCGGGGCCGCGAGCACCAGCGCGCTGATGGCCTCCGGATGATTGATGGAGAGCGTGATGCCGATTTGCCCGCCCATGGAGTGACCCACATACACCACGTTTTCGAGACCCAGCTCACCGATAAAATCAGCCAGGGTTTCGGCCCAGAAGGCCATGCCGTAGGGGAAATCGCCTTTCTGCGATTTGCCGTAGCCGGGCAGGTCAACGGCAATCACGCGGTGATGCCGGCTGAGCTCGGCGATGTTGTAGCGCCAGAAGCCGGCGTTGCTTGCCAGGCCGTGCACCAGCAGCAGGGTTTGGCCGCCGCTGCCTTCGTCGATATAGGCGATGCGGGGCTCGCCCTGCGAAAACTGAACCTCAAAACCATAGTCGATGTCCTGAAATTCAAGCGCGGGTTTATCGGCGTAGCGTACGCCGGCACAGGAAGCCAGGGTGAGCAGCGCGGCCGCGATCATTACATAAAACCATTTCATAGTTCGCACAATTTTAAGGGTTAGAACATCAGCCAGGTGAGGGAAAGGAAGACCACCCAGGGGTTGTCGGGGGTGAAGTCGGAGCGGCTTGTGGAGCGCGGGGCGTCGTAGAAGTCGCCGGTGAACACGTAAGCCGCGCTGAGGCCGGCGGTGAGGAACACCCGCAGGTTGTACTTCAGCTCGCCGTTGATTTCGGTGCCGATGTGGTTTCCGCCGCCGGGCAGGGTTTGGTTGCTGAAGGCAATGGCCGTGCCGGCTTTGGCGCTGAAGCGGTTCGGGATGAGGTCGCGCATTACGTTGAGGGAACCGCCTGCTACGCCCAGCCCCATGTTGGAGATGTCGTGCACCATGCTGTAGTAGCGGTTCACGACCTGCGGATCCGGGAAGAGCAGGAAGGCCCGGTGCGAGCTGTAAATGCCGACCGGCGAGCCCCAGATGTTGCCGGTTACCACGCCGTTGAATTTGCCGTCGGCGGCGCCGTCTTCGTCGCCGGTGGTGTACAGGGCTTCGATCCACACGCGGTCGTTGTTGGTCATGCCGTAGCGGTAGTGGGCCGAGGCGTTGAAACTTGCGCCGAGCACGTCTACGTCATCAAAGCCGGCTGCGACGGGAGAAATGCGGCCGAGGTTGGCGATGGCGTAGGCGTCGAGGGCGAGCGGACCGTGCACGAAGTTGCGGTTCCAGCTTGCGTTGGTGCCGAGCCAGAGGATATCAGCGGTGTAGTTTTGGCTCGGGGCACCCTGAAAGTTGAGACGGGGGGCGCCGTTATATTCAGCCAGCGCGCTTGTGAAGCCCTGACCGAGCACGGAAATGCCGCCTCCGCCGCGGGCCGTATCGCGCAGGTACCAGGCGTTGAAGCCCAGCTCGAGCTTGGGGTGCGGCCGCGTCATTACATCACCCATCACCACAAAAACATCGTCGTCGCGGGAAATCTGATTTTCCCACAGCTGGAAGAAGCCCAGCCGCGCATGAACGGCCTGATGCGGGCGCGCGTACCAGCTCACCCCAACTGCCTGTGTACCCCAGAACGAGAGCTTATAGCCGGTTCGCTGAAACAGGTCGAGCGGGTTGATGTTCGGATCGTACGGGCTGTCAAAAATCCGCTGCAGGCCCACGACCAGATTCCACCAGCTGTCCGGCGGACGAATATCGACGTTGGCCATGAGGGTTTGCAGGTTGATCTGCCCGCCGCTGATGGCGCCCCCGCGGTTGTTGCCGATACCGTAGGCCTGATCGCCCCAGGTGTAGTCAATTTTGAAGAGGCCGCGGAAGGTCGCGTAGCCGTCGATGATGGAAGGCCGGTACACAAAAAGCGGCACAAAGCGCTGCTCGGTGTAAAAGGCCGCGCGGTCAACCGTTTCGGTGGAGTTGCGCCCGAAAAGCCGGCCAATGACCTGCCCCTGCAGGACCTCATTAACCGGGGTAATATTGGTGGTTGTGGTACGGGTGAAGGAGTAGCCGATAAACTGAAATTCGCCCGGGAGCGGATCGGTAAGGCGGATGCGGTCGGCTTCGGAGCGCTCGCTCAGGCGGAGGTCTTCGGGCTGAACCAACTGCGCGCGGACTTCCGGAATGAAGGCGGCCCAAAGCAGGACGGCCATCACACTGCATCCTAAAACAGAAAGTAATTTTTTTTTCATGGGGGATGGGCTCAGAGGTTGAAATGCAGCAGGTGCTGCGGTCGGTAAAGCATCCATACAAGGCACATATTTAACAGAGGAACAAGAAACGGGCGGCTGAATCGCCGCCCGTCTTTTTATTGCGGTGTTACAGTCGTTTTACGGCTCGCTTAATTTGTAGGCACCACTTCTACGCGGCTGTAGCGCTGAATCCAGAAAGCGCCGGTCGGGTTGCCGCCGATGAGCGTGCTGCCGAAACCGCCTTCTACCGTTGGAGGCTCAACACCGGTGAGGCCCTGCTGAATCACTTCATACTCCATGCGGTTTACATTAACACGGAAAATACCGCTTGAAGTAAGGGCCGCAGGGGTTGACTGCTCGAGCACAATCGAACGGATGCCTTCGGCATTTGGCTCGCCGGCTACCCAGGTTCCGGTGAAGGAAATGGTAGAGCCGTTTGCGTCAAGCGATTCTACATTGTAGGTGTTGTCCGCATTGAAGGTTGCCACGATTTCCACGTTGAGGAAAGGAGGTCCGGCCAGACCCGGGGCGATGTCTTCACCCTGAGAAATCCAGGTGCCTGCGATGGCATCTACGGCAAAAGCTGCGAGGTTTACGGTACGCACCAGGTTTTCACTCACGGAAGAAACGGTAACACTTCCGCTGTAATCGCCGGGGGCATCGGTTGTGAAGGTGATGGTTACCGTGCGGCTTGCACCAACGCCGAGGGCGAACTGCATGTCGGCTTCGGCAACGGCAAAGCCGGCGCCGGTAACGGCTACGTTCACATCATCGAGGGCCACATCGCCGTCGTTGCGCACATCAAAAGTGAGGGTTCTGTTTTCACCGGTACGCACGTCACCGAAATCGAGATTGGTTTCAGAAACGGAAAGCTCAGGGCTGTCACTGCTTGAGCTGCACGCATAGCCGGCAAACACAAGCGCGGCTATCATTACGGAATAGAGTATTTTTTTCATGAGATTGGTTTTTTTGAAGGGTTTGAAAACCGGACGTTGCGTACCGGTCATCGTTTTGGTTGGTGTTGGTTAACAGTTGGAAAATCAGGGCTCTTTGGAGGGCAGCAGCACGGATTCGCCTTCGGCTACGGCCTCTCCTTTTTGGTTGCGGCATCCCGTGCGGAATTTCACGCGGTTGCGCTCGGGCAGCACTTCGGCCACCTCAGCAAACGCGGTGATGGTGTCGCCGATATAAACCGGCCGCAGAAACTTCAGGCTTTGCGAGGCATACAGCGCGCCGGGGCCGGGCAGCTTCATGCCAACGACCGTAGAAATCAGCCCGGCAAGCAGCGCCCCGTGACTGATGCGCGCCCCAAAGCGGGTTTGTGCCGCGTATTCGGCATCGACGTGCAGCGGATTAAAATCACCGGTGATGCCCGCAAAGGCGTACACATCATGCTCGGAAATGGTCTTGCTAAACTCGGCCCGGTCGCCGGTTTTGAGATCGCTGATGGTGAGACGCTTCATGGCTCAGGCCTCCTTTAATTTTCGTTTGAGGATTTTGCCGCTGTCGCTTTTCGGAAGCTCGTCCACAAAAGCATAATGACCCGGCACCTTGTATTTGGCGAGGCGCTCGCGTCCCCAGGCGGCAAGCTCAGCCGGAGCAGCTTCTGCGCCGGACTTCAGCACGATGAAGGCCTTGCCGGTTTCGCCCCATTTGGGATCGGGCACGCCCACAACGGCGACCTCGCGAATCGCGGAATGCGTGCGGAACACGTGCTCGACCTCGGCCGGGTACACATTCTCCGCCCCGCTGATGAACATCTCTTTCTTGCGGTCGATCACATAAAAATAGCCTTCGCTGTCGCGGCGCACGATGTCGCCGGTGTGCAGCCAGCCGTTCACGATGGTTTTGGCAGTTTCCTCCGGCTTGTTCCAGTAGCCCTGCATGCACACGGGCCCGCGCAGCACAAGCTCGCCCGGCTCGTCGTTTTCGGCGAAGCTGCCGTCTTCGCGCATCACCTGCGCATCAATATAAAAGTTGGGGAAACCGATGGAGCCGATTTTGCGGATGGCGTCGGTTTCGTTGAGCGAAAATACGTTGGGGCCAAACTCCGTGAGGCCGTAGCCCTGCCGGATGGGCACCCCTTTTTCGTGCCAGGCTTCGATGAGCGGCACCGGCATGGGCTCGCCGCCAACGATGGCGTAGCGCAGCTTTTCGAGCTTCGCGGCGGGCCAGCCCGGCGACTGATGCAGCATATCCATCATGGTCGGCACGCCGAAGAGGATGCTCACCCCTTCGGAGTCGCACAGTTCGAGGATGCGGTCTGCGTCGAATTTGCGCAGCAGAATCAGCTTTGCGCCCCGGTGTATGAAGGGTGTGGTGAGCACATTCCAGCCGCCGGTGTGGAAAAAGGGCGCGAAGGTGAGCGTAACGTCGCTCTGCACGAGGTTGAGGCGCAGCCCTGTGTTGACCGAATTCCAGAAGAGCATGCCGTTGGTCACTACCGCGCCTTTGGGGCGGCCGGTGGTGCCGGAGGTGTACAGAATCATGCAGGCATCCTCAAAAGTGGCCGCGTGATTTTTCTGAAGGGTGAGGGATGCCCCCCCTGCTTTTCCGCTCATGCGGGCAAGAAAGCCGTCACTACCCTGTAAAAGCGCTTTTTCTCCGGTGAAGGAGGTTTTCGAAATCGTCTCATCAAATTCCTGCTCGAAAAGCAGCAGTTTGGGGCTGCTGTCGCTGAGCTGATAGTCAAGCTCGGGCGCGGCCAGCCGGTAGTTGAGCGGCACGAGAATGGCGCCCAGCTTCTGCACGGCAAAAAACAGCACGACGTACTCCATGTGGTTGAGCGCCAGCACCGCAACCCGGTCGCCGGCGGCTATGCCGAATTCCTGCTCAAGCACGCCCGCGGTACGCAGCAGCATCTCGTTGGCCTGCGCGTAGGTGATGGCGGCTCCGCTCGCATCATCCTGCAGCATCACCGCGTCAGGCGAGTACTGCGCCCACTTTGAAATCCAGTCGGTATGCATGGTCTGAGGCTTCATGTTTCACAATCCGTTTATTCAAATATAAAGATTAAAATAGTGTCCGTGCAGCGGATTCGGGCTTTGAGCACATCCATCGAATCCATAAAAATCAGCGCGGTTTCTTTTGCTGCAGCAGATAGACCGCCGCCCCGGCCAGCACCGAGCACACAATGGCAACGGCTGCCGCAACGCCCGGGTTTTCGCCGGTCGCACGGGTAAACGGGATGGCAATCTGCCCGTAGTAAATCGTGAAGTGCACCACAACGGCAGTGACCGAAGCCGTTACCGGCGCGGCAAGCGGCACGTTTTTGAGGAACATCCCCATCAGGATGGGCACAAAGGCCGCCGAGAAATACGCGTACACGCCGTTTTGCGCGAAGATGCCGACGCTCAGCTTCGGGTTCACCAGCTGATCCCAACTCACGAAGACGGTCACGACGGCGAGCACCACAATCACCATTTTGTTAATAAGCACCGCGCGGCCGGTATTCCCGCTGAGCCCGAGTTGCCGCCCGAACAGCGGGTCGATGATGTCCTTCGTAATGGTGGTCGAGAGCGACTGAATGAGGCCTTCGAGCGTTGAGAGGCCCGCCGAGATGAGGCCCATCACCACAAGCAGCCCCACGAACACGGGGAATTCGCTCACCACGTAGGCCGACACCAGGCCGTCCATCGGGATGGGCGTGCCGCCGGCGCTCAGGTCCGGAAAGGTGAGGCGGATGTACAGGCCGGTAAACACCACGAAGAAAAACAGCAGCTGCGCAGTGATGCCAACGGCCAGGTACTTGTTCACGTCGGCGTCGCTTTTGAGCAGCAGCGATTTGGTGAGGATATGCGGCTGACAAATAATCGCGATGCCCACGATAAACTGCGCGATGAAAATCTCGAAGTAGTCGCGGAACAGGAAGCTGCTTTCGTTGGTCGTTGAAATCAGCAGCGGATCAATGGCCGCGAGCTTATCCAAAAAGCCGTTCACGCCCTCGCTGAAGTGCTGATATCCGGAGCCCAGCAGCACAAAGGCTACGATGAGCATCAGGATGGCCTGAATGGTGTTGGTGTACACCATGGAGTTGGCCCCGCCGAACATCATGTAGCCGAAAACGAAAATCACGATGCCGATGAGGGTGTACAGCTCCGGGATGTTGAGCGAAGCCGAGAGCACCTTGGTGAGCCCTACGCAGATCAGCACCACGAAGGTGATGAGCAGCAGCGAGAGGAATCCGAAAAAGATGCCGTAGCCCCGGCTTTTGTACATGGTTTGCATCCACTGCGCCATGGTGAGGGCCTTCACCGTTGTGCCGTGCCGGCGGAAGCCTTTGGTGAGTACCACCAGCGAAATGAGAGCCGCAAACGGCAGCGCAATCGCCATGGAAAGCACGCCCGAAATGCCGAACAGCGCCACAAACCCGGGGTTAATGATGAAGGTCGCCGCGCTTGTGATCGATGCCGCGAGCGAGAGCCCCACCGCGTAGGGCGAAAACAGCACGCTGCCGAGGGCGTAATCGTCCATGTTGGTGATTTTCTTTGCCCCGCGAATCACGAAAAAGAGGATTACGGCGGCGTACAGGCCGACCAGAATCCAGGCTGCGGTTACGAGTTGCTGCGATGCTAATTCCATGGGTTGCTTCCTCGGTTAGTAGCGGAATGCGTTACAGGCGAAGGTGAGGCCGCCGCCGGAGCCCATCATTACAAAGATGTCTCCTTTCTGCAGACCGCCCCCGCGGATGCTGTGATCCATGGCCATGCCGATGGCCGCTGAGCCGGTGTAGCCGTAGGTGCTCATGATGGCCGGCGCCGTTTCGCGCGGCAGACCCAAATTATCCATGGTTTCCCAAATCTGATTGATGTTGATTTGCGTCATGAAGGCCTGCTTGATGTCGCTCACGGCAAATCCCCCGCGTTCGGCTACGGTGCGGATCATATCGGTCCACATAATCGGGTTCAGCTCTTTGGGGAATTTTTTGGCGAAGATGAGCTTGTGCTCCTGCGCCGCCACGCCTTCGGACGTTACCGGGTGTGCCGAGCCGCCCTGATAAATGCCCATATAATCGTAGTACTCGCCCCGCGTGCGCATGTCGCCGGCGAGGTGACCCCCGCTTTCGGTGCCTTCGCAGCTTTCGAGCACGGCAGCGGCCGCGCCGTCGGCGAAGAGGGTCACCGTTTTCTTGTCGTCGAGGTTCAGGTAGCGGCTCATGCCGTAGGCGCCTATCACCACCGCGTAGCGGTAGCGCGGGTCGCCCTTAATGAAGTTCACGGCCGTTTCGGTTGCCGTCACGAATCCCGCACAGGCGGTGTTGAGGTCGAAGCTCGCGGCGTTTTTCAGGCCGGCCTTGTGGCACACCACCGAGGCCGTTGAAGGCGAAATGAACTCCGGAGTATCGGTCGAGATAATCAGCAGGTCCACCTGCTCCGGCCTCAGGCCCGCCATTTCGAGGGCGCGTTCGGTCGCCGTAATGCACAGCTCGCTGAGGGTTTCACCCTCACGCATCCAGCGGCGCTCGCGAATCGTGAGGTTTTCCCGCAGCCAGGTATCCACGTCTTCTCCCAGCCGCTCGTTGAACCAGCTGTTCGGCACTACCTGATCAGGCACGGCCATGCCGCTTGCAATAATGCGCGCATTTCTCACGAGATAATGCCTCCGTCAACGCTAATGACCGTTCCGGTGATGTAGGCCGCATGATCCGACGCCAGGAAGGCGTAGGTCTGCGCGATGTCTTCGGGCTTGCCCATGCGCCCGAGCGGCACCTTGGAAACCATGGTCTCGATCACTTTCTCCGGCATTTTCTGCACCATTTCAGTCGCGATAAAGCCCGGCGCCACGGCATTCACGCGGATGCCCTTGCGGCCCAGCTCGCGCGACCAGGTTTTGGTCATGCCGATTACGCCGGCTTTGGTTGCCACGTAGTTGGTCTGCCCGAAATTGCCGTAGAGGCCAACCACCGAGCTCGCATTCAGGATCACGCCCGAGCCGTTCTCAATCATGTAAGGCGCGGCAAGCTGCGTGCAGTTAAACACGCCGGTCAGGTTCACATCAATCACCTTCTGCCAGGTCTCGGGGTCCATCTTCACCAGGGTTTTATCCATGGTGATGCCCGCGTTGTTAATCAGCACATCGAGTTTCCCGTCGGCTGCGATAATGGCTTCGATGCCGGCCTTCACATCCTTATAATCAGCCACATTCACCTTGCGGAAAGCCGCTTTCTGTCCGGCTTTGGTGAGCGCCTCAACCAGCGCCGCGCCGGCTTCTTCATTCAGGTCCCAAATGTGCACGCTTGCGCCTTCAGCGGCAAAAAGTTCGGTCGTTGCTTTTCCGATACCGGCTGCACCGCCGGTAATGAGGACTGCCTTGTTTTCGAATCGGTTCATGAGAGATACAGGGTTAAGTTTATTCTAATCGTTTGAAAATTTTCAAATTACATAAGCAAAAAAACGGAAACCGCTCACCGTAAAGACTTACAGACTGCCGTTTTCAATCAGTTCCGGTTTCACGGTTTCTTTCCAGTGCTGCAAAAACGCCTTGTTGTGGTGCGCCATCAGCTCGTAAAAATGCTTCATCTCAGCCATGCGGCTTGCCAGGTGTTCGGTCTGCTCATCCTGTTCAGGCAGGTTTTCCGAAAACTCCCGGAATTTCTCGCCCAGCTGCTTGTTGCGCCGCATTGATGCGGCATAGTTCGCAAATGCCTGACCAAAAATATCGGGCACAGCCTGATAGTAGTCCTTGCGCTCGCCCTTCACCCAAACTTTCTCGATAAGCTGATGGTCCTTGAGCTTGCGCGCAATCTGCGAAACCGGACCCTTGCTCATCTGCAGGCGGTCAGAGATTTCATCCAGCGAAAGCGGCCCCGGCGTTGCGATCAGCAGCGCCACAATTTTGCCCATCAGCGAGCTGTAGCCCAGGTTCTGATAGGCCTCGGCGTAGGCATTCACCAGCTGATCTATAAGTTGTTCTTTGTTCATCATTTGATAAATTTGATTTTTTTCAAATAACGTTTTTTATTCTTCAAACGCAAGCAGATTCTTTCCGGAAAAGCGTTTTTTTCGACAATTGCAGCACACTTCCGGAATCACCCCAAAAGATCCCGTCAGGCCGCACACCCGCAACAAAAGGTCCCCTGAATCCAACGCACGGGCATTTTATCCGCTTTTTTATTTTTAGGTGAAATTCCGTGAGCATCGCAGTTTTTCGGGTCAGCCCGATATCCCCCAATCCAACGGCCGGTCCCCAGCTTTGGGATTCCTGTGCCGGCACCATGCCACAACCCTACCTTATAATAGGGCAAGCATGGCCCCATCCGCCAATCCCGCGCGACGGCTTTCCGGAACTCCATCTCCGAAGGAGAGAGCTCAGGCCAAAGCTGTCATCATTCCGCCTCCGGCTGCTTCCCGGCTTTTGAACGGCACGGATTGCCCCCTTCGACCCAAAACGATCCCGAAACCCCCGCGCGATTTACCTATCTTGGAGGCATGAATTTTTCTCCCCGCCCGTTCCCATTCCCGCTCCCGCTACTGCTCTTGCCGCTGCTTTGGCTTGCCGCCTGCTCCCGAAGCGCCACCAATCTCGAACCGCGGCAAGCGCCCGAAGCGCAGCTTGCTGAGCGGCACATGGTCTCGGTTGCGTGTCCGCATGCCGCGCAGGCCGGACTCGAAACCCTGCGCGCGGGCGGCACCGCCATCGATGCGGCCGTTGCCATTCAGGCGATGCTCACCTTTTCGGAGCCCACGGAAAGCGGCATAGGCGGCGGCGCTTTCCTGCTGTTCCAAAGCGGCGAAACCGGCGAAATGCTCGTCTTCAACGGCCGCGAAACGGCCCCGCAGGCTGCCCGGCCCGACCGCTTCCTGCTTTTGGGTCAGCCGCTGCCCCTGCCGCTTGCGGTCCCCACCGGCGCGGCCTTCGGCGTGCCCGGCACCCTCGCCCTGCTTCACGAAGCGCATCAGCAGTACGGGCAGCTGCCCTGGGCGGATCTCTTTCAGCCCGCGATTGAGGCCTCCCGCACGGGCATCCCCTACCCCTCCGCGCTGCTGCAGCGGGTGCAGGCCGACTACTCTATTCAGTTTTTCGGCGACCTGCGCCGGCATTTCGTGTATCAGGCCCGCGGCGAGGCACCGCAATTCCGCAACGAAGCCCTCGCCGAAACCCTCAGCCGCATTGCCGATGAAGGCCCCGACGTGTTTTATCGGGGCGACCTCACGGGCGCGATGATCAGCACCGCCCGCGCGCGCCGTCCGTTCCGCAGCGACATCACAGCCGCCGACTTCGACGCCTATCTGGTGCAGATTCAGCAGCCGGTGTGCGGCAGCTACCGCGGTTACCGGCTTTGCGGACCGCCGCCGCCCTCAAGCGGCGGCATTGCCGTGCTGCAAGTGCTCGGCATGCTCGAACACTTCGATCTCGCAGCCCTCAGCCCCGACGACCCGGCCGCGTTGCACCTCATCGCCGAGGCCAGCCGCCTCGCCTTTGCCGACCGCTTCCTGTATCTCGGCGACCCGGACTTCACCGACATTCCGGTGGAGGCCCTTCTCGACCCGGCTTATCTCCGCGAGCGGACCGCCCTCATCGATCCCGCGCGCGCCATGACTGAAGCCTTCGCCGGCGATCCGCTACGCCTCATTCCCGAGCAGGAAGGCCTCCCCATCCCCGACGAGCCCGAATCGCAGGGCACAACCCATTTTTCCGTGATCGACGCCTACGGCAACCGGGTTTCCATGACCAGCTCCATCGAAGCCCCCTTCGGCAACCGCATGATGACCAACGGCTTCCTCCTCAACAATCAGCTCACCGACTTCACCTTCCGGCCGGTGTTCGGCGGCGAACCGCACCCGAATGCCGTTGCCGCCGGCAAGCGTCCGCGCAGCTCGATGTCGCCTTTTATCGTAACGGATGAAGCGGGCGAACTCCGGCTGATCGTCGGTTCCCGGGGCGGCAGCCGCATCATCGGCTACGTGGTTCAGACCCTCATTGGCGTGCTCGACTGGGACCTCAGCATACAGCAGGCCGCGGCCCTGCCCAACATGGTGCACCGGGGCGAATACCTCGAACTCGAAGCCGGCACCCCCTACGAAGCCCTGCGCCCGGCCCTCGAAGCCATGGGTCACCGCGTGCGCATCACCCCCATGCAAAGCGGCATACACGGCATCGAA
>JAFIET010000083.1 GCA_020832405.1 Balneolales bacterium | reverse complement strand
AGCGAGTTTTATGACCGTTTTGAGCGCGCGATTTACGGGGTGATTGATTGAGGGGGAGGACCGTGCCGGAAAATCAGCACGGTGCTGATCCAAATCTTCAGGTGGATTTGACACAGTGAGGGATCTCCGTCGGTTGATACCGCCCCGAACAAATGGTACGCGCGGCGGGCGGATTTGCGCGGATTGTTTTGCGCGCCAGACCTGACAGGTTTTGAAAACCTGTCAGGTCTTTACTGCATTGGAGTGGGCCCCAAATAACCCGCTGCCCCCCCCGAAACGAAAAGCCCCTCTCCTGAACACCATGCCCGTAAGGCAGCGTGGTAATTTCAGGAGAGAGGTTGGGGTGAGGTCCACTGCGATAACGGCCCGCTGATTTTCCGGGTCGGGCGGGATTTGCGCGGATTTTGGGGTTGACCGGGGGACGGCCCCCACACCGCATCCAAAAGCCAAAAGCCAAAAGCCAAAAGCCAAAAGCTAACAGCCAACAGCCCCCCAAATCACCCCGAAACTAAAAGCCCCTCTCCTGAAGACCATGCCCCTAAGGCAGCGTGGTGATTTCAGGAGAGGGGATGGGGTGAGGTCCGCCGCGATCATGGCCCGCGGATTTTCCGGATCAGGCGGGATTTGCGCGGATTTATTATGGGATTGACCGGCGACGGCAGACGACGGACTGCTGACCGAAGAGCCAATGACCCTCAATCCGGGACCAGAAACAAGGTCCTGCTCATGGCATGAATTTCGGAACTTCAGCACGTGACTGAATTTAACTGCAAGCCCGGGAGTCGTAACATCACAGCAGCGCCCAGGATGGGGCACAAGCTTTGAGGCAGCCAAACCGCCGCCCTCCCCCAATAACCCGGCGCTGCCTGCGGGGAGAGGCGGCCTTTTTAGGAGTCAAACACGCTTCGGGCTGATGTCCGGAGCTGTTCGGGGTAAATAGTTGAGGGGCGTATTTCTGTTTCTGCAGCTGCAGGTCTGAACTAAAATATCACCCTTTTGGGTGATTGCGGAGTAACTGCAGGATGATTATATTAATTGTTAAATCCTGTTTGAATTAGCTGTCGCATTGAATGCGGCAGGTGTAATTTTTACCGGATTTCACGGCAGGGTCGGCGGCTGCGAATCAGCCGGAGACTTAAACGAGCGACGGCAATCTCCAATTTAGTACAAACAGACACCAAATGAAGCAGGCACCTATTTGCTGTGCATTTTTTACGATGCTTGGCCTTGTTTTGGCAGTACTCGTAAATCCCGGTAATCTGCATGCGCAGCTGCAGGGCGGCTCAATTGGTGATACCAATGTCCGCCTGTACACCCTGCAGGGCAGCATGAGCCTTCAGACGCATGCTTATTCTACAACAAGGTCTTCAAGCTTTCGCGACCCGCTGGGCTTGCTGGCAAATGTAAACCTGAATTATTCTTTTTTGGGGTTTCGTTCGGGTCTGAATGTCCGCTACTCAACAGAAGATCCCGGCATTCGGCAGAGTATGAACCGCTACAGTTTTCAGGCAGGTTGGCGCTGGATGAATTTTTCGGCCGGCGACGTAAGCCCTACATTTAACCGCTACAGCTTACGGGGTACGCGGGTTCGCGGTGGCCTGCTGGAGATTTCCGGAGGCACCTTCGGAGCGCAGTTTGTGGGCGGGCAGGTAAACCGGCGCATCGCGGATGCAGAAGGCCCCTCCCTCAGAAGGCAGTCGTATGAGCGTATGCTTTATGGGGGGCGGGTTCGCATGGGGCGCGAAAATGCCTCTCATTTTGCTTTCGGGCTCGTGTATGCCTACGACGATAACGTGCCGCTGCCGCTGCCTCCCGGCGCTGATGAGAGCAGTTTCCGGCAGCCTGCACCTCAGGAAAACCTAACCCTGAGTCCGGATTTAAACATATCAATGTTTCGCAACCGGTTTCAGATCAGGGCTGAAAACTCGGTTTCTGTTTTCACACGCGATATGCGAAGTGAAGCCCTCGATCTTGATGAGGTTGGTGTGCCGGACTTCATGACCAACTTTTTCAGGCCCCGCACTTCAACCAAAGCTACTTTTGCAACCAATGTAAATACCCGCATTAACATCCGGCCGTTAACACTTAATGTTGGTTTTGAGCGGGTACAGCCGGGTTATGAAACCCTCGGGCTTCGCAATATTAAAGATGACGATCAGAACATAAGTGTTCAGCCGCAGCTGAGTCTGCTGTCGGGGCGTCTGGGGCTGGGCTCTTCCCTGCGCATCGGTCGTGATAACCTGCTTGGGCAGCGGGCCGCTACGCAGCACAGAAACGACTACGGACTGAACGTTCAGGCTCAGCTCACACAGCAGCTTAATCTCGGCGCTTCCTGGAATATGCTCATCAATCAGGTTAAGGTTAGCAGCGGGGATGATGAAACCGCTGAAATTAACTATCCGGAGCAGCAGGTTATTTCTCAGAACGTAAGTTTGCAGCCCTCTTATTCCTGGATGAGCGGCAGTAACAGCCATTCGGTTGCGCTCAGCGCTACCTGGCAGCTCCTCGATGTACAAATCGAAAACGTTGACCGCGATTTGGGCAGTCAGTTTTTTACCACCACCGGTTCATACAACCTCTCGCTGGGCAGCGGCATGAATATCAATACCGGACTCAATTATGCAGGCGGCAGTGCGCCTTCTTCTGAATTCCAGGTCTTAGGCGCAAATATTGGTTTGGGACGCGCATTTTTTGACCGCAAGCTGAATATGAACCTCACAGCAGGCTTCTCCCAAAGTCAGAGTGAAACCACCGCCGGAGAGGGCGTTCAGCGTCAGCGTCAGCAGCAGCTTAACGGCAATTTTACAGCTATGTACCGGCCGCGGAGGTCCAACACCATCCGCCTTACAGCCCGGAATACAAATAATTTCCTGCTGGAAGGAAGCGGAATTGGATTCCGGGAGCTGGAAATCCGGCTTAGTATCGATCAGCGTTTTTAATTTCATCTGCAAACTGCACCTGTAAACATGACCAACAAAATTAATAAAGTCCGCCGCCTGCTGTTCCTTGCGGCCTTTGCATTTTTTATACTTGCTGCTGCAGCGGCCGGATCCCGGCTTCAGGCACAGGAAACCGCACAGATTATCCTTACTGGAATAAGGCCGGTGCTTTCAAGTCCATTCCTGGATGATCTGCGAAACGACTATGATTCCGGCCGTTATCAGGTGCAGTTCATTTATAACACGCAGCTGAATCAGCCCCGCGATTTCAGGTTTCGTTTTCAGGTGATTAAGAACGGCGACGTTCTGATTGACGAGACCTCAAATCTTCGCCGGTTTGCGCCGGGTACACACTTCCTGGACCCCTTTTTTCGCGAAATTAACTTTGGCCTCAAAGAAGATGATATTATTGGTTTGCTCGACCCCGGGCTTGCAGGGCAGGTTATTCAGACCGGTATGCTGCCCGAAGCAAATTACATGGTACGTATTGATGTGCTTCCCGAACAAAATCAGCCGCTGATTTCGACCATACCGGCTATTGTAACCTTCTCCGTTCGCCTGCCGCAGCCGCCAACCCTCATCTCACCGCCTGATGAAGGGATCGTTTCCCTTCAAACACCCGTATTTGTCTGGACGCCCGTTGTCGGCTTTCCGGGTCTCAGTTCAGAGTATGAATTCCTTCTCGTGGAGCTTTTTGAAGGTCAGAACCCGGCCGACGGCCTGATCGAAAATCAGCCGCATCACGAAACTATTCTTTCACAAACCACGCTGGTCTATACCCCGGATTTGTTTCCCCTGGAGCAGGGGCGCCGCTATGCCTGGCAGGTTACCGCGCGTGATGTTACCGGTGAATTGCCTTTTGTTAGAGATGGCAGAAGTGAGGTGTACGAATTTCGTTTTGGTGAGCCTCAGGAGGAAGATGAACAGGTGCCCGCCGTACTCGAAAAGATCACCCTGATTGCACAGTTTTTGGAAATTACAGACCTCAGCGGTACGCAGTCGCGTGTTGAGGGCAATCAGCTGGTGCTTTCCGGACCCGCTGTTGCTGAAATTCAGTTTGCCCAAACCGGACTATCCGAATTACCGGTTATGCTTGATGATCTGCGCCTGATCAACAACAACCTCCAAAACCCCATGATTTTGGGAGGGCGTGTAGAGCTTGATGAATTTGCGTTTTCGGAGCTTCTGGCCGCACAGCTGCCTGATGAGGCTTCGCTTACCGATATCCGCTGGATG
Source organism: Balneolales bacterium (assembly GCA_020832405.1). Taxonomy (GTDB): domain Bacteria; phylum Bacteroidota; class Rhodothermia; order Balneolales; family Cyclonatronaceae; genus Cyclonatronum. The sequence continues at coordinate 9,521 of JAFIET010000083.1, read as the reverse complement.
ATGGGTACCGGTATTCAGGCCTCCCTTGCGGTTGATGCACCCGCTGCCGGTTTTGTGATCGCAGACGGGCTGCTGAGCATTAACAGCGCCGGTATTTTCGGAACCACTACGGTGAGCGGTGCTCCCCTGCTCGCTTTGGAAGACAGCTGGCTCGCCCTCGAACTCACTCAGCTTCGGTATGAATTCCCCGGTGTACAGCTCTCAGGCGCGGGCAGCGTGCGGGTTCTCGGCGAAGACAGCGGCTGTGAACTCACCAACCTTTCCGGCAGCGGCGAGGAGCTGCAGGCCGGGTTCATGTGCGATCAGGCATTCGACATTTCCCTGTCGGAAGCATCAGAGCTGATGAAACTTTCGGTAAACCGCATCAGCGGTTCTGTGCAGATCAGCCCGGCGGCGGAAACCCTGAGCTACGATCTAAGCCTTCGCAGCCGTCTTGGCCTGCTTACAGAATCCGGCACATACTGCGGAACCGGCATCGATTTTGGTCTTTCTTCAGCCGGAGGTATCAGCATTCTGCAGCAGTCACCGTTTCCGTGCCCTGACCCTAACCCGACGCTCAGTCTTGGCTTCGGGCAGCTGGCTCTGACCGCCACTACGGCAGAAACCGTCGTTTATGAACCGCAAAGCGGTCTGTGGGACGTTGCGCTTGACCTGAGCGGCCGCCTTCTTGTACCGGCGTTCAGCAACTGGCAAAGCGGTCAGATCAGCAATATCCGTCTCACGAATCAGGGTATCCTTTTTCCGGCTGTTAACTTTGCAGATATGCTCACGCCTCTGCCCGTGTTCAATGCGGAACGGCTTCAGGTTAGTCTGGATGAGTTTTTCCTGCACGAATTTTTATTCCCCTGGTTTGAGTGGGATGGTCAGTACCCCGGTCCGTGGGAAGCGGGCTTCAGCGGCAACGCCCTGGTGCGCAGCGGTCAGCAGATGCCGTCCTGTCTTGTCGGGCTGCAGCTGCCCCTAAGCAACGGCCGCATAGAAACCGGCATGCAGCGCATAATCGGCGACCTCAGCACGCAGACCCTCTCAAACTGTCAGGTAAACCCGGCTGCGGGCTTCTCAATGCAGCTTACCGAAGCCGGCGGGAGCGCAGGCTTTTTCTACCTCAGCAGTGGCGAAACCGAAGCATTCGGCCGGCTCGGCACAAGCGGCCGCCTGTCGCTGAATGAACCTTTCTCGTGCAGCGGCTCTTCGGCTGAAGGATTTGCGTTTACCGGCAATGATATTGCTTTCTCTACCGGCATAAACGGAGCCCTCGACTGGCAGGATGCCGACTGCCGGGTTCAGGTAGGGGCGCTTGAGGCAGATGTGCAGTCCCTTCAGGTTCAGTTCGACCGGGAGGAATGGTCACCACAGCGGGCAAGCCTTACGGCACAGGCCCGGCTGAACCTGAGCGCCGGTATGCAGGCCGAAGGAAGTTTAGTTTATGATTTGATGGATACTTCCTTTACACAAATGAGTTTCGATCTCGATCAGCCTTTTGAGTGGCAGATGCCGGTGAGCGGAGCGCCGCAGTTCACCTTGTTGGTTGAGGAAGCCGAAATTCAGGAGGAAGGGCTGCGCATCAACGGCCGGCACCGGATCCGTGTCGGCTCAACCGAAACGGCCGCTACCTTCGATAATCTGATCATCGGGCTCGAAACCGGCCGGATCAGGTCCGGGCGGCTCATCCCGGATAGCGGGTTCCGGATGGAAGCGCTGATTCCCGAAAACCTACAGCAGCCTGCGTTTTCACTTACAGACCGCCCGTTTGAGGCCGACCCCTCAGCCGGCCCGCTTTTATGGGCGGAAACCGGTGAGCAGCTGATTATTGATGCATCCGGCATACGTCCGGCATCCGGAAGTGAGCAGCCGGCAGCGCTCATTTTTGGCGGGGAAACCTTTACCGGCCTGCAGCTCACCTTCTCAGATGATTTCGCCCTGAACCTTCAGAACATGCGCATTCGCGCAGGCTACGCCGAACTTCGCCTGCCCGGTACAGGCATCATCGGCCGCATTGATGAAGGCGGCTTCCATCCTGATCTGGAATTCCTCGACGGTCACCTCATTCCGGAGCTGCTTCCGCTTCCCCACAGCTCCATCGCTGCCCTGCAGCTTCGGGAGGGCAACACCTATTTCGTGGAAACCGAACTGCTCGAAAACGGAAGCCTGAGAATCAGTGCGGCACCCGGTGTTTCGCCCAGGCTCATCCTCCCTTATTTCGGCAGTTCCGGATCTTTTGTTTTTGATGAGGTAGTGCTTGAGGAGCTGATCATTACCCGCGGACAGCTCAATTCAGCTTTTGTAAGCGGGCGCATCAGTGCGGAAGTGCCGCAGGGAAGTGCGTTTGCCGACCTTACAGCGCTCGGTATTCCGCTGTTTCCGGAGCGTGTGGTTTTTGAGCCGAATCCGGAATCTCCTTCCGCACAGCCTGAGCTGTTTTTGGAAGGGGAGGCCGAACTGCTCGGGCGCCGGCTTTCCGGCGGTGAGCCGGTTCGTTTTTCGCTCGGGCAGGATGCCGTTCTTCGCGGCAGTTTTACGATCAGCGATCAGGGGGGCGAACTGCCGCTTTGGGAAGAACGGCTGCGCCTCGCCGCAGACCGCCTCACCGCTGAGTTCAGCTATGCCAACGGCATTGTGCTGAGGCGCGATTTGAGCATACGCGGCAGCCTTCAGCTGCGCACCGATTCAGGCTATCAGCACAGCGGGGCGCTTACAGTTAACATCACTTCCGATAACTTCACCGAAATTGATTTTCGCCCGCAGCCTTTCAGCGAAGCACAGCAGCTGAGTTTTGGGGAGTATGCCTTTTCGCTTACCGGTATTCAGCAGGTCACCAACTTCAGCTATGCGCCGGAATCCGGGCTGATGATGCATCTTGTGCCGAAGGCCGGTCTTTCGGTACCGCTCGCAGGCAGCACGGAGCTGCAAACGCCGCTGCTGAGCCTGCGCATCACGAAAAACGGACTAAACATGCCGCCTCAGCAGCTGGATGAAAGCACCGTTCCCGGCCTCATTTTTGAACCTTTCGTATTAAACGGTTTCCGGCTGAGGCCTTACTATGTGCGGTTTACAGAAGCAGTAGCTTTCGCATGGGAACATGCAGATGCACCCGAATCTATCAGCGGCCTGGGACTGGGGCTTCAGCTTGAATTGCCTGCGTTTCTGCAGGAAACGAACCTGAACCCGCCCGACGGCCTGCTCTTTAACGAGGTGCTGTACACAGCAGGCATTTTGACCGGATCGCTTGATCCCTGGCAGCCTCTCGGCGGTGCCGTTATTCCGGCTTCTGCCGCGCATTTGGGGAATACGCTGCGGGTAAGTGAAGTGAGCGGTCAGCTGAGCGGCAGCGAAAACGATAACGACAACGAAGCCCAAACCGGGGGGCAGGAGCTGCGCATTAGCCTTCAGAGCCGTATCGAAACCCTCACAGCCTTTGAAATTACGGATGAAGCAGCCTGTGCCGAACAACCGGCTTTCACGCTGGAACTCGACGGGCAGCAGGAGTCGCTGAGCGGCACGGTCGCTGATTTTCCGTTTTGCGGCCTGCTTCCGCTTGGTCCGCTCGCCGCGAAGCCCGGCACCGGAACCCTGCTTTTTGGCGCTGATGAAGGCGGCGGCTCCCTAATGCAGTTTACCGCTGCTACGGGCATCTTCCCGCGCGATGAAAACAGCGATACCTCAGAAGAGATCGGAAACGGTGAACTTCAGCTCGATCTGTACGGCGGCAAAATCACCGGCGGCTCCGTACCGCTTAGCGGACCGTTTCCGCTGCCTGTTCGCTGGGACCGTGAGCAGGTATTCTTCACCCTGAACGTACAAACCGCAAGCCTCAGCAGCGCCGGACTCACGCTCACCGATGAGGGGCAGCTGCAAGCCGGTGATACGGCCTTTAACATCAGCTTTGAAGCACTTCAGTTCTCGCTCCCCGATTTTGAGGTCACCGGAGGGCAGGCCGTTGCCGGTGCAGAAGTGCTGCTGGAAGCGTCCCTCAACCCCATCCGTTTCCGGCTCGTTTCAGAGGAAACGCCACAGCCCGAAGGCGCCTTCCTGCGGTTTACAAGCAGCGAAGGCCTGATACTCGATGCCGCCGGGATGCGTCCGCAGTCGGGCTCAGAAGGTTTCATTCGTTTTCAGGGCACGAGCTACAGCGGGCTTACTGTGGCTTTCAGCGAGGATTTCGCGCTTCGTTACGGCGGCACAGGGGTAAGCAGCGGCCGGGTTTCATTCTTCCGCAATGCCGCTGATGAGGAGCCCCTCGCCTATTTATCCCCTAACGGCTTTGTGCTGCCTGATGCCCCGATTGCTGAACTCCCGGAGCGTTTATTTCTCCCCGATGAAGAAACCGGCTGGGTAATGCTGCGGGATGAACAGGGGCAGCTGCTTGTAAACATGAGCACACAGCAGGACGGAAACCTGCTGATTAGCAGCGACGGAAACCCCCTCACCGTTACACTGCCCGGGCTTGATCATCTCGAACTACAGGCATCGGCAGCGCTTACGGTTGATGCGCTTTTTAATGTTACCGGCGGGGATCTGATCCTTACGGAGTCGGTTTCGGTTTCCGCGTTTTACGGCGATCTTCCGCTTCGCATCAGCAGCCTGCGGCCCGAAACCGGTGAGGAATTCCGCCTGATGGCCGGGCTTGCCGTAACGCTGCCGCTTTTTTTAACGGGTGATGCTGACATGGCAGAAACCCTGCTTCAGGTTCAGGTACTGCCGCAGGGGCTGCGCAGCGGCTATGTGGCTACAGGCTACAACAGCAACACCTACGAACCCGATGTAAGCCCGCTCATGCAAAGAAGCGTAGCCGGCACGGTTAACGGCTCTGAGGATGAAGCGGTCTTTATCGCACAGCTGCTCGGCATTGAAGCCGCCCTTGGTACAGAAACCGCACTAATGCTTACCGGCACAATCGAAAGCTCCCTGCTGCAGCGCCCCGGCACCAACGGCGGCACCCGGCCCATGCTGCTGCGGGCCGCCTGGCTGGAAAGCAACTGGGTGTACGAACTTGAACCAGAAGGCACGGCCGCACAGCTCAGGCTGGGGGAAGCGCACTTCATCCCGCAAAACCATCAGCCCTTTTCTGTAACCGGCACGGCCGACAGTTTTGTGGTTTCCCTGAACGGGCAGGTTTCATTCGACAGCATTTTTAACGAAGAAATACGCGTGCAGCTGAGCGGTCTTGGTTTCGGACTCACAGGCCTTGCAGACGGAAACCCTGAACTTTATTTCGGGCTCGCTGATGAAGCTTTCGTGCCGGAATTCCAGCAGCTTCAGCTGTTTAACGGCGCCTTAACGGCTGATCTTGAATCTCCTGAGCTGTTCCTGAGCGGGCAGGCGCTTGGCGTTGTAAGCGCGGGAACCTTCACCTATTTTGACCACGCCATTCCCTTCGAAGACCTCGTTTTTAATACATCCGGTGAGATCTCTGTGCCGGAAATTGACCTTGGTGAAGATCCGCTTGAAATCCTGGGCGAATATATTACCCTGATTGGCCTGGAGCTCACTTATGAAGAAGATGCCATCCTGCGGCTCGGCAGTACCTTCGATTTCATGCTGCCCGACCCCTTCGCCGATCGTGTAGCGGAAAGCAGTCTGAGTATCCGCATTCAGCGAAATGCCAACGGAACCGTTGTTGTGGATGAAGGCGGTCTGCTGGTTTTATTTGAAGAAGAAGCCATGCAGGTAACGCTTGGGCAGTTTGGTCAGGTCGATTTGCAGCGGGTGCGGGCGGTAATAGACCCCATAAATCCGCAGAACCGGGCCCTGTTTGCCAGTGCATTTGTTTCGGTGTTAGACCGGGAAACCAACGCAATGAAGCCGGTCATTTTCTTTGGAAATGAAGATGAAGACGGCATTGGCGTAAGCCGCATCAACAATGAAATTGATATTTCCTACAACGTTACGGGTAATGTGGGCTTTTCGTTTGATATGAGCTTTTTCCGCCTCGATATAGAAGCAGGCATAACAACTACAAGCGAAAATCCCGGTGAGTTCAGCATTGCACTTGGCGGGCGTGCCGGGCTTGTGCTCAGCGGGGTAGAGGGAGATATCGGTCTGGAAGACATCAAAATCGGGCGGCCGGGCGTTCGCGATTTCGGGCGCATCAGCGGGCCGGCCTCGATTTCCGTGATCAACGCCCTGGAGCTGGAAATAGGCTCTTTCTTCCGGCATGCGGATGCCGGCGGCTTCACCCTTGAAATAACGGAAACGGCCGAGCGCGACCCTGAAGAACTGCGCAGTATGGCGGGGCAGATGGCGGAGCCAACCGTAGAAACGCGGCTGGTAACCGGGGTAACAGAGGTGGTCTGTTTCGGCCCCTGTCCGTTCACGGTTGAGGGTATGGATCCGATTAATGAAGACGGCGACACCGCCATTAACGTATCGGTGGGCGGAAATCAGAGCGACTTTACAGGAACGGCGCAGGCCTTTTATTTCTACCGTGCCGGCTCTGATATTTCCCTTTCGGTAGAGGGGGTTGAGATAGCCCTGAGTGAAATCTTCACCATGACGGCCGATTTTCAGTATGCGCAGGAGGGAGGCGGGGTTCTGATAAGAGCCGCCGGTACCGGACAGTTCAAAATTGGCAACAATCAGGTGAGTACGATTGTAGCGGGCAAATTTTCCAACATCAACAATCAGCTGAGTTTTGGTTTCTTTGTAGCGGCCGGCGGCAACACAGGCGTGCCCATCATTCCCGGGGTTGTAAGCCTCACGGGCTTTGGGGGCGGTTTCTTTTACAGACCCGAAACCGCAGATTTCGACATGCTGGCAACCGCATTGGAAAATTTTGGCTACAACCTTGTGCGGCCTGACCGTTTTCGGAATACCGGCGATGCGGCTTTTGCCGTAATGCTGTACGGAGCCATCGGGGTAGGCGGAAGTTCACCCTATGCACTTCAAGGGCAGGCCTTCGTGAGCCTCACCAACAACAGCCTCTATATTGATGCGCGGGTAGCTGCACTCGGGCTTAGGCGGGGCGCATCAGTAGCGGAAGCTGAAGGCGCTATGTTTGCATCTATGTCATGGACACCAAGCTCAACCGCAGTTCTTTTCGGCATCCAAATGGGTGTAGGTGTTCCCAATGTATTTTACGGTACCGGAAAGATCGATTTCTTTTACAACAAACCCGCGGGCGCTCCGGAGGTTTGGGGCATTTTAGGCAACGCAGAGATGGCCCTCTACGGCGGACTTATGACCGGAAGCACGGTCATCATGGCCAACCGTGACGGTTTTGTGCTGGATGTATCGGTCAATTTAGGAGTGTCAATTCCGGTATTTTCTTTGCAGGGAGATATTACCGGCGCAGTTTGGATTTTAGATCAGAATAAATACAGCCTGCCCATTGGGGCCTATATTATATTTTATGCACAAGTTGATCTGAAAATTATCAAGGTTTCTGCAACGGCTGCCGGTGCTTTCGCAAGGCGGAACAACTCTTTCGAATTATTTGCGACCGTGCATGCTTGTGCTAAGATTGGTTATGGTTTTGCCTCTGTAAATGCTTGTGCGAGTGGGTGGATGGCTGCCAAAAGAAGCGGTATCTCTGCCGGCCTGGGTTCAGGCGGAAATGATTCCCTGCTGGCTGAAGCCTTGCGGCAGCGGAATCAGTTTGCCGGCCGTATGCAGGAACTCAGGGCACAGCTGAATGAAGCCCAGCGAACGATCGAAGCTGCAAGGCTTGCCGCTTTATTTCCAAGTGATGAGGACTATACCAATGCGGGTCTCAGGCTATACAGTATGCCACAGGAAGAGCGGCAGCGCTGGGCGAATGCCATTCGATATTCAGAAGAAAATATCATTATACCCATCCGGGCATCTGTCCTCAGTGATATAACTCTTCCGGACAGACTGGGTTTTGTACTCGATGAGTTAGTTACAGCTAAACCTAGAGGATCTTCAGGAAATACTTTAGTGCAGCTGAATGAAAAAATTGAGGAAATGCAGGCGCTTTTTCAGGCTTTTGCAGGAGAGGAGATTAATTTCGGGGAGCGGCTTGAGACTGCGGAAGATCTTTTGCTTGCTTCTGCGGAATATTTCGAAAATCTTGCCGTGCTTTTATCAGAGAGTCCGCTCACCATTTTGCAGCCCATGCCGGTACCTGCGCTCAATACGGCTTCAACCCTGGTTTTTAATCTGGATGAAGAGCTTGCTTCTGAGCAGATGCGGGAGCTGGAAGAAATGCAGTCAGCCGTAATTCAGCTCGATAACCTTTACAGGGAATCAATTAGCGCTGTTGAACTGAACCTGAATCTGGTGGAAAGCCTGATGTACGGGCAGGACCAATCTGAAACAAACGGGGCAGAAACGGTGCCTGAAAATTCGCTGATGGAATTGTTCCATGGCTTTGGAGACACGGTCACCCTCTTTGAAACTTATTTTGCAGAGCAGGCACAGCAAAACTGGGGAAATGTAAGGTGGGCAGAGATTCTGAGATGGCGATTAGCGCAAAATCGTTCAAGTATCATACAGCCTCTTTTGGGATCAAGGAGGGCGGCATCGGGTTTATGGGGTATGCCAATACAGTTAACAAATCTTCCTCTTTACAGTTTGTACTATCAGTATAATACCTGGAATACAGGTCAAGAAAATCTTTTAATGAAGCGCGAAGCGTACCGTATGGCACAGCGAAGGTATATGGTGGATTTACTTCGTGATGAATCTTATAATTTGAGTTCAAATGTGTTTTTCTTAAATATAATACGCCATAGTTGGTTTTCAGCTGACTATCAATATGCCCGCAACTCTGATGGGGCTAAAGACATTTATTTAGAATTCAGATTTAAACCCTGGGACCGTAACCTTGCTTCTACCGTACAGCAAACAGAAGAAACTGCACACAGAAACTTCTGGTACAATATGCACTATAACGGTCTTGGGGCTTATATGGACAGCTATCTTAACTGGATTGAAAGCGGACTTATTGAAGATAAGCAGGCAAGGGCAGCTGATTTATTTAGCAACATGCACAGTATAACCGCATTAGCTGACGACTTTTACCGCATTCAGACGCAGCTTACTTCCGTTCTGTGGGATCTCAACAACAACTATGTGGAATGGCGCAGAGAGATAGACCGGATTCAGACTGAAAACGATGGCGGATCGGAGGATTTGCTGAACATTGAAACGGATTACAGTGAATACCTCGCTAACCGGACCCGGCTTTCGGAAATGCTCATGCCGCCCGATATTTCTACTGTTGATGTTCAGCTTACTGTGCGGCCTAATACTGCCTTTACAAGAGCGGAAATCAGGTGGACCGCTAATCACGGGCACAAAATTACCGAAACTTCCTTTCAGTATAACGTTGACGGGCAAACCGGCAGCGGCGGCTTACTCGAAGGTCTGAATGAGTACTTCACGCTGGGTCTTGATCCGGATCAGGCCGGCAACACGGGCTCCATTAATGGCAGCATCACCCTAATGCCATTTTCAGGGGTTGGAGAGCGGACTGAAACCGGATATGAGATCGAGAACCCTGAGATTGATTTTGGGATTCGGGTAAGGGGTGCGGCCGGTACAACAGCCGTGCGCAGAGG
>JAFIET010000177.1 GCA_020832405.1 Balneolales bacterium | reverse complement strand
TGTTTACCCTGACCCTAGCGGAAGGGTTCTTTTATCTTTATGGATAATTCACAGGACGATTTAATAATGCCAAAAATTGGTGCGGGTTGTGAATTGCTTTCGTTCTTTTATCTTTATGGATAATTCACAGGAGCACTCAACGACGGCTACATCAGCACTCGGTTGTGAATTGCTTTCGTTCTTTTATCTTTATGGATAATTCACAGGCAATGAGGAAAAGCCCATCCAGAACGATTTGTTGTGAATTGCTTTCGTTCTTTTATCTTTATGGATAATTCACAGGTTCTAACATCGTTTCGATCCTTGCAAAGCTGTTGTGAATTGCTTTCGTTCTTTTATCTTTATGGATAATTCACAGGCGTCTTTAGTGCGGATTACAGCGTCCTCTAGTTGTGAATTGCTTTCGTTCTTTTATCTTTATGGATAATTCACAGGTGAACAACACTATCATTTATCTCTTGAGTTGTTGTGAATTGCTTTCGTTCTTTTATCTTTATGGATAATTCACAGGCAATATCTAACTCTATTCCCCCTTGTACTAGTTGTGAATTGCTTTCGTTCTTTTATCTTTATGGATAATTCACAGGACCTTGTTAGCGGTGGAATGATGACCCCGCGTTGTGAATTGCTTTCGTTCTTTTATCTTTATGGATAATTCACAGGATCTTTGGGTTTTGATGGTTATACTACTAGTTGTGAATTGCTTTCGTTCTTTTATCTTTATGGATAATTCACAGGCAATATCTAACTCTATTCCCCCTTGTACTAGTTGTGAATTGCTTTCGTTCTTTTATCTTTATGGATAATTCACAGGGTGCTTTTGTCGTGCGTGTTTTGCCATCATGTTGTGAATTGCTTTCGTTCTTTTATCTTTATGGATAATTCACAGGGAACTGAATTGAGTTTAAAAGGCTCAATTAGTTGTGAATTGCTTTCGTTCTTTTATCTTTATGGATAATTCACAGGCGAAGGGGTAGAAGTGCCAAAGGTGGGTATTGTTGTGAATTGCTTTCGTTCTTTTATCTTTATGGATAATTCACAGGTAAGCACCGCCGCCGAACCAGGCAAACAGTGTTGTGAATTGCTTTCGTTCTTTTATCTTTATGGATAATTCACAGGGCATGGCTTAGACGTTACGGAGTTGGAAATGTTGTGAATTGCTTTCGTTCTTTTATCTTTATGGATAATTCACAGGTTTTATGATACAATGAAAACAGGCTTGAATGTTGTGAATTGCTTTCGTTCTTTTATCTTTATGGATAATTCACAGGACACCCCATTTAAACACTCATTAGGGGTTGTTGTGAATTGCTTTCGTTCTTTTATCTTTATGGATAATTCACAGGAAGAGAATTTAAAGGATAATCGCGCGAATGGTTGTGAATTGCTTTCGTTCTTTTATCTTTATGGATAATTCACAGGTAAAGACGGCGTGACATTCTTCAATGATGCGTTGTGAATTGCTTTCGTTCTTTTATCTTTATGGATAATTCACAGGTTTCGCATACCTACACAAAGGAAGAAGCGTGTTGTGAATTGCTTTCGTTCTTTTATCTTTATGGATAATTCACAGGCGAGGTAGAAGCGAAAGACTTTCTAAAAGTGTTGTGAATTGCTTTCGTTCTTTTATCTTTATGGATAATTCACAGGGTACCCAAG
>JAFIET010000082.1 GCA_020832405.1 Balneolales bacterium | reverse complement strand
TTGCTGGCGTGAGCGGTTTTCTACCCATATGATATCCCTGACGGGATATTTTTTTTGCAGCACCGTTTTAGGCCAAACGCGTAATATCCCGGCGGGATGTTCTTTGCATGTGTCGGTTGCAGTCGTTTGCAAAGAACCTGATAATTCCGGGACAGAATATTTCAGGCCAAAATGTTGCTTTGTTCACGTTTCCCCCTATAATTTTTGAACAGCTTTGCGCCCGAACGCAACACACCAGATTTACCCGGCACTACGGATATTTCCCGTTAGGGAAACCATAAGGGTAGAATTTAGCTCCTGCCGGAGCCGGGGGAATGAATCAGCTATTGTGCCCGGGAATCATTTCTTGTTTCCCCATGCCACGATACATGAACCGTTCACTCCGGGGAAGGCATGTGTGCAGAAACCCCGGTTGTTTCACCATCACCCGTATCCTCCTGTTTTCCAGGCATGCAGGGCTGCGCCAACTATGCCTGCATTATTCAGGAATCTCGCTGGTTTCAGCGGGGTGTTTATATCGATGTGCTGAAATGTTTTCTCAGCCTTATTGCTCAGGCTTCCGCTGATTACAAATAAATCGGGATGGAAAATCTGCTCGTATTTTTGCAATACGTGTTCCAGTCGTTTGGCCCATTTTTTTCTTTTCAGGCCCTCATCATGTTTGGTTTTGACCGATGCCAGCTCAGCAGCGCTTGTATCTCCTTCAACCGGGATCAGCCCGAGCTCAGTATTGGGCACGAGATGCCCGTTCACAAATAATGACGAGCCAATACCGGTGCCGACCGTAAGCAAAATAACGACACCTTTTATATTACGGGCTACGCCAAACTGAACCTCTGCGAGCCCGGCAGCATCCGCGTCGTTGATCACACTCACCGGGCAGTCGGTTAGTTCTTCGAACAGCGCAGCTGCGTTAACGTCAGTCCATGAAGCATCAAAATGCAGGGTTCGCAGCACTATGCCGTTTCGAACCGGCTCAGGCATACAAAAGCCGATGGGGCCGGTCCAGTTAAAATGGGAAACAACCTGATGTACCCGCGACAGCAGTTTATGCGGAGCTGTTACCTCAGGGCTTGCAAGGCGGAAACGCTCCCCAATCAGCGCTCCCGTTTTGCAATCGGTAATACAGCCTTTTATGCCTGAGCCCCCAATGTCGATTCCAAGTATTTCCATATGAGATCCGGGCTTTCAGTGTTTACGATCCGGTGTGAAGGTTACCTGCCAGTACAAGATGCTCAGGAGACAGTTTCTTCGCCGATACGGGTACAGGTTTTGGAGCCGGTGCGGCCGCAGCAGTTTTTGAATTTTTTGTTCGGATCAAGCGGGCAGGGTTCATTCCGGCCGAACTTCTTTCCGATCACCACAGGTTTCTGAGGGGTATCTTCCGAGCGGTTGGTGCTTGTTGCCGGCGCGCTGCCTGAACTGCTGCTTGTGTAGTTACCTGCGCCATAAGAGCTAACGCTGCTGTGCTGTTCACGCATGCGGGCCCGGTCGTAACGGCTTTGGGTTGGGGCAGCACCCATTCTAACCGATTGCTGCTGATCAGGTGTAACCTGAGGCACAGCTTTCCAGATTAACGAAAGCGTTTCGGCGTTCAGGTCTTCCATGAGCTTCATGAAGGCTTCGTAGGCTTCCCGCTTGAATTCACGCAAGGGGTCGCGCTGACCAAACGAGCGCAGGCCAACAGCTTCTTTGAGCTGATCGAGTTCACGAAGGTGTTCCATCCATTTCACATCAACGATGGAAAGTACTGAAGCCCGCTGCAGGGCCAGAATAAGCTCCCGGCCTTTGCTCTCCAGGGTGCGCTCAACATTGAGCACTACGCGGAGCAGGCGGGTGCCGTCGGTAAATGCCATGGTGACATCCGCGGCCAGGTTGGTTACGTTTTTGTCGTTTACAATACGCTGAAGCGTTTCGTATATGCGTTCGCACAGCATGTCATTTTTGGTACGGAAATGCTTCACGGCTACATCAAAGAGGAAGTCAGCTACGCCGTCAACCCCGTAGGAGGCCCATTTTTCACGGTCAATTTCCACGTTTACGCCCAGGCTGCGAAGCATGCGCTCCTGAATATTCTCATATTCGCCGTTCGGGTAGTGCTCTTCAGCTACTTTGTACACGTGGTCTTCGAGCATATCGAGGATGTCGCTCGTGAGCTTATCACCCAGCAGTGCGTTGCGGCGGCGGGAGTAAACCACCTTGCGCTGATTATTGAGCACGTCATCAAATTCCAGCTGACGCTTCCGCATGCTGAAGTTGTTCTGCTCAACTTTGCTCTGTGCGCGCTCAAGCTGCTTGGTGAGGAAGCGGTTCTGAATCACTTCGCCTTCCTCATGCTTGAATTTCTCCAGCGTATTAGCGATACGGTCGGAGCCGAACAGCTTCATCAGATCATCTTCAAGCGACACGTAAAATTGTGAGACCCCGGGGTCGCCCTGCCGCCCCGCACGACCGCGGAGCTGAAGGTCAATCCGGCGCGACTCATGCCGCTCAGAACCGATGATGGCGAGTCCGCCGAGGTTGAGAATTTCTTCTGAAAGTTTAATGTCTGTACCACGGCCGGCCATGTTTGTGGCAATGGTTACCGCGCCCTTCTGCCCGGCAAGGGCAACAATTTCACTTTCCCGGGCGTGCTGTTTGGCGTTTAGCACCTCATGCGTTATGCCGGAGCGTTTCAGCATGCGGCTCAGGGTTTCGGACACATCCACACTCGTAGTACCAACGAGGGTTGGCTGCCCCTTCTGCTGATTCTCACGCACTTTGTTAATGATAGCGTTGTATTTCTCGCGCTTGGTATAGTACAGCAGGTCGTCGAGGTCTTTCCGCTGAATCGGGCGGTTGGTCGGGATTTCGACCACGTCGAGATCATAAATTTCATGGAATTCGGTGTCTTCCGTTGCGGCCGTTCCGGTCATACCGGAAAGCTTGTGATACATCCGGAAGTAGTTCTGCAGGGTGATGGTCGCGTAGGTTTGGGTTGCGGCCTCAACCTTCACATTTTCCTTGGCTTCGATGGCCTGATGCAGCCCGTCAGAGTAGCGGCGCCCGGCAAGAACCCGGCCGGTGTGCACGTCCACAATCTGCACTTTATCGTCCTGAATGATGTATTCCACGTCTTTCTCAAACAGGGTGTAGGCGCGCAGCAGCTGATTTACAGTGTGAATGCGTTCGCTGCGCTCGGAGAACTTGAGATAGAGTTTCTGCTTCTCCTCGGCCATTGTTGCGCGCATATCTTCCACGCGGCGGGCAATTTCGCGCTCCCGGGCTTCGCCGTCGAGGCCCGAATCGGCACGGACTTCTTTCTCCACTTCAGCTTTCTGCTTCTCAAACTCTTCCTGCAGGCGGGAAGTCTCGGTTCCGATATCCGGAATCACGAAAAAGTCTGAATCCTCACCTGATTTGGTGATGAATTCCCGGCCCATATCGGTCATTTCAAGCGAGTTCTGCTTAAGGTTTACGGCGTAATACATGGCCTCATCCACAAAGGGCATGTTTTTCGCCTGTTCCTGCAGGTAGAGGTATTCGGTCTGCTGAATAAGTTTCTGAATGTGCGGTTCCTGCTGTAGTTTTTGCAGCCTTCCGTTTCTCGGGAAACCGCGGGTTGCCCGGAAAAGATGCAGGCCGGCTTTCTCTTCATCACCCTCTTTCAGGGCTTGCTCGGCCTCACCTACAAATTTGCTGATAAGCTTTTTCTGTGCTTCAACCAATGCGGCAATACGGGGCTTAAATTCCTTGTATTTGGCGCCGGCGTCATCCTGCGGAACAGGACCGGAGATGATGAGCGGGGTACGGGCTTCATCAATGAGGACGGAATCGACCTCATCCACAATAGTGAAGTGATGGCCGCGCTGCACGAGTTCGTCGGCCCGGTGCGACATATTGTCACGTAGGTAGTCGAAGCCGAACTCGTTGTTGGTGCCATAGGTTACGTCGGCCCGGTAGGCGTTGCGGCGTTCCGGTGTGTTGGGCTCGTAGCGGTCGATACAGTCAACCCGCAGGCCGTGAAACTCAAAAATGGGAGCATTCCACTCGGCATCCCGCTGTGCGAGGTAGGTGTTTACGGTAACAACGTGTACCCCGCGGCCAACGAGTGCATTCAGGTAGGTTGGAAAAACGGAAACCAGGGTTTTACCTTCACCGGTTTTCATCTCCGCAATTTTGCCCTGATGCAGCACCATGCCGCCAATCAGCTGAACGTCGTAGGGTACCATTTTCCATTCGGTCATGGTGCCGGCCACCATCCAGCTTTTGCCTACAAAGCGCCGGCAGGTTTCCTTGAGAACGGCGTATGCTTGCGGGAGGAGGTCATCTAAAACACCTTCAATAATTTCGAGCCATTCCGCATCGAGTTTTTCAAGCTCTTCAGAAAGGGTGCGGCGCTCTTCAATAGTGATGCTCTCTTCTTCGCTGTTAAGCCGCTTCTTCAGATTCTCAATATCAGCATCAACATCGGCAGTAGCTTTGCTGATTTCATCCTTAAATTTCTGTGTGTAAGCCTTTAATGCCTCATCACTGATGCCCTTGAGCTCCTCTTCATAGCTCTTAATTTCGTCGAGCACAGGCTGTAATTTTTTGATGTCGCGGTCGCTGCTTGTTCCAAATATTTTGGAGATTCCTTTAATAATGGAGTCTATCATAATGAAATAGGGATTGGGTTGGATGCAAATCCGGGATAAAATAGCTTTAGATGAATGAAGTGCCTCATGGCCGTAAATCATTCAAAAGCCTGAAAAATAAACAGATTGGCAATTTAAGGTTTCTGCGTGCAGGGTTCAATTCAATTATAGGTGATGACATACCTGCCTTAAATTACCCTAAAAGGCATTTACCGCCACCTAACGGATGCTGAGAGCAGTTATGATGCAGCAAAGAAAACGCCGGTTACCGGTACTGCAAGAAACGAGCCAAAAGGGAGGCAATGCCGTGCTTCAGGTATTAAAAAAGGAGCGGGTGAAAAAACGGAAACGGGTGTTTCGGTTTCAGTAAAATAAACCTTATTTTTAGGGTCTTTTATTTTTGCGATACCACGCGGCAGGCAATAAGTTTGCAATACAAAATTTTTTGGGCTGCGCCGGATATCGCTCAACAATTCACACACAGTTTCAAGTAAACCTTTAGAATACCCAGGATTCAGAAATGAAACGTACGTATCAGCCAAGTCGTCGTAAGCGGGCCAACAAGCATGGTTTTCGCTCCAGAATGGAAACCGCCAACGGACGTAAAGTTCTCAAGCGCCGTCGTGCCAAAGGCCGCCACAGGCTTACGGTAAGCGATGAGCGGGCAGCCAAATAATTCTGATTCGCACAGCCGGAACAAGCTGCCCAAAAACCGGATTCTCAGGGGGCGCGGCACTTTTGACCGGGTATTCAGGAACGGGACACGTTTATCAGGTGCCGTTGTTGATGCCCGTTTTGTCGTTACAGAAGTGCCGGGCGGCTTGGTAAAAACAGGCTTCGCTGCAGGTCGTAAATCAGGCAAAGCATGGCAGCGAAATTACCTGAAAAGGCTTATGCGGGAAGCATGGCGCCAAAGTCAGCAACCGCTGAATCAGGCCAATGCACTACGGCAACCCGCCACAGAGCTTCATATTGTGCTCAGTGTTAAAAACAGAAATCCGGCATTTGAGCAGGTACTCAAAGATGTTAGGGCACATGTTAAGGCACTTTGCCTGAAAACCGGCTCACCGATGCAATAAACTGAAGATATGCTGCGCAATGAAACGGATCTTTGTTTTTCTGATTGACATTTACCGTGCAGGTATTTCCCCCTATTTCCCGCCTTCCTGCCGGTACAGCCCTACCTGCAGCGCCTACGCCCGCGAAGCTATTCTGCTGCACGGCGCTCTGAAAGGAAGCTGGATGGCGCTGAAGCGCATCGGCAGCTGCCACCCCTGGAGCAAAGGCGGATTCGACCCGGTACCCGGTAGCGAAGCCGCCAAAAAATCAGCGCAGGAGCCCTGAACCACGCCGGTTCTGTTCTATCCCGTGCCTGCTAACGCTTAATCAAAACGCTTACTACCTTTGGATCGTAATCAAATTATAGGCATCATCCTCATCACTGTTGTGATGCTGGCGTGGATGTTCTACATGGCCCCCACCGATGAGCAGCTTGAGAGACAGCAGCGCGAACGTGAACTCCGGGACAGCCTCAATGCCGTGGAGCGAATCGACCGGCCTGCCATTGAGCGCGATATGGCTGAACTCCGGGAACTTGATCAGCCCCTCACCGCTCTCGGCGTATTTGGAAACACAGCCGTTACCGATACCATCACCACCGTGGTTGAGACACCGTTCCAGCGGTTCCTCTTTACCAACCTGGGGGGCGGACCCGCACAGATCGAGCTGGTAAATCACATCAGATACGACGGCGAACAGGTTACACTCCTGGCCGATACCACACGCTCAGCCTACAATCTCGGCTTCCTCTCTACCGAAAATTACAACATCGATACACAGGATCTGCTGTTCATCCCCCGCACAACAGCTTCCGAAATCAGCATTGGGCACGGTGAGACTACCACCATTGTTTATGATCTCATTCTGGAAGACGGCCGAACCCTTACGTTCGAATACCTCATTTCAGGCGACGGCTACGAGCTCGGCCTCAGCATCCTGTTCGACGGCGTCCGCGATCTCATCAGCGGCTCCTATTTCGAATTCGGCTGGCAGCCGCGCCTGCGCACTACTGAGCGGCAGAGAAATCAGGAAACACAGTATTCTGCTGCATTTGTATATGCCGGAGGCGCCCTTGACGACATCAACCTTACCTCCGCCGGAACCGAACGCCGCTCCATTACCGGAAACATCGGCTGGGTTGCCACCAAAACCAAATTCTTCACACAGATTATTCAGCCTGTAGGGGAAACCGACGGTGCCATACTCATGGCCGATGTCACCGGCCGGGATAACGATATCCGCACGCACTACCGCTCCATTATGCGCTCGATTGTGCCCGCCGCCGGCGAGAGTCAGTTCCGCCTGTTCGTTGGTCCGCTCGATCACCGCCATCTCAACGAATTTCACACGGCGGCCTACGACATGGTAGATACCGGCTTCCGGTTCCTGCGCTGGTTTTCCGACCCCTTTGTAAACTGGATTGTACTGCCGTTCTTCGGTTTCTTCGGCAACCTGTTGGGCAACTACGGCCTGGTCATCATCCTGTTTGCGTTTGTAATTAAAATCGTGCTCTACCCTCTCACCAAAAAGAGCTTTGAGAGCATGGCCGCCATGCGCGAGCTGCAGCCGGAGATGAAGGCCCTGCAGGAGAAATACAAAGACAACCCGCAGGCGCAGCAGCAGGCTACCATGAAGCTGTTCAAAAAGGCCAAAGTAAATCCGCTCGGCGGGTGCCTGCCGAACCTGCTTCAGGCCCCTGTACTCATCACCCTGTGGCGCTATTTCCAGAATTCAATCGAAATCCGTCAGGAAAGCTTCCTCTGGGCAAGCGACCTTTCCGCACCTGATGTTATTATTCAGCTGCCGTTCACAATCCCGATTCTGGGTGATTTCATTGCCGGTTTTGTATTACTGATGTCGGCCACCATGGTGCTGCAAATGAAGATCAGCGGTCAGGGTGCCGCAGCCAACCCGCAGATGAAGATTTTCACTTACATTCTGCCGGTCGTGCTCTTCCTGTTCTTCAATCAGTTCGCCTCGGGCCTTTCGCTCTACTACCTGGTATATAACCTGCTCTCCATCGGTCAGCAGATGATGATCAACAAGCAAATCGATCACGTCAAAATGATGGAAACCGTCGACAAGAAAAAAGCGCGTCAGATGGCCAAAGAGCAAAAAATGGAAGAGCGAAAAAAAATTAAGGATACGCGCAATAAAGGCGAGTAATACCGGTTATATAGACATCATACAACAAATACCCCCTCATTATTAAAGGGAGCTTTCCTGACAGGAAGCTCCCTTTTTTTTGCATCAGTTTTTTTCAGGCGGCAAAACTCAACCGGACTTACCCCTCATCCTTTTTTGCGGCATCCGCCCTGGAATATTTCCCGATGAAATATCCGCACAGGATAAACATAAAAGGATAGGTCTCATACCAGCTTTCAAGGCCGGCCAGATTGAGTAAAATAAGCAGCAGGGCAAGGCCGGCTATAAATGCGAGATCGTTTTTCATGGGCTGTGAAAGGTTTTATGAGTTTCGGGCGGGCGTATAACCCGGCCCTCAGGTCTCACAAAGTAAAAAAAAAAAGCCTGAAATTCAGCGACTCAACCCGGACACCGCTTCACGAACATTTACAACCCAGATTTTTTTAGGGGGAACTCCGTGAGCATCACTGTCTTTCGTGCCGGTGAAAAACCCCAAACCTACGGCATGTCCCTTGCTTTTTGTTGTCGGCGCTCCCAATCCGCAATGTTGCCCCGGACCCGAAAAATCCCGCAAAAACCTGCGCCGCCTATAGCACCCGCCGGAAAACAGGCTTAAGCGGCTGAGCGCTTGTTCCTTTTTGCAGCTGAGTAGCGGCTGCCTGACAGGTATTCTTTCGTGAGCAGCAAAAGCTGGTCGGCCTGCATCAGCAGCCAGATGAGGCAGATGCCCTGTATCAGAATCCAGGCCTCGCGGCCCTGAAAACCGAGAAAGCCGATGTTGTAGGAGGGCGTGGAGAGCAGCAGGGCAATGCCGGCAGCGAGGCCGATCAGGAAGAAAAGCCACGAGAGCCGAAGGGAGGCAGTGCGCATCCGGCGCAGCTCCTCGCGGTAATCTGCTGCAATGGCGGCTTCCGCGGCGGAAGATTCAATAGCCGGCACCTTCTGCGGTACCACAGCTTCGGCTTCCAAAGCGGTTATGGCCGACATCACCTCATCATCGAAATCGGGGAAGGGCATAGGCTCGGCGCTTTTGCGCAGAAGCTGCTGCATGAAGCGGTCGTCTTCCGGGTTTTGGGGCAGGCTGTTCGGGTTCATGGCAGGTACAGGTCTTCAGGTTTCAGGCGGAAGGTTTTTTCGAGCAGCACGCGCATGTTCTGCCGCGCCCGGTACAGCAGCACTTTAACGTTCGATTCGCTCCAGGCCGTAAGCTGCGATATTTCGCGTATGCTGTAGGCCTCAAGATAAAACAGTTTGAGCACAAGGCTTTCACGGGCATCGAGCCGGGTAAGGGCCTGATTAATGTAGTAGCGCTGATGCGCATCCCGCAGCTCACCACCCGATTCCGGCGGCTGCGGATCGGGGATGTAGGCCGTGTCGGCAAAATCAGCCGCGGGCTGCTGTTGCTCTTTTGCCAGTTTGAGCGCCTCACGAATCACAATCCGGTGAAGCCAGGTGCGGAAACTTGCCTCCCGCCGAAAGCTGCCGAGGTGCAGCCAGGCCTGCACGAAAGCCTGCTGCACCGCATCGCGGGCCGTGAAGGCATCTTTCAGCACGGAGAGGGCGATGCCCCAGGCGCTGTCTTTATGCAGGCGTACCAGGTGCCGGAAGGCATCCCGGTCGCCGGCAAGTACCGCGTCGATGTAGGCTTCGGAATCGGGCATCAGCAGGGCAGCTTACCGGAGGTAAAGCTGCTGTCAGGGTTTTGAGGTTTGGCCAACAGTGCTGTCAGTGCCGGGGTGCAGCTGGGCATCGGGCTCAGAAGTTTTGCCGGCTTCAATCACGTCAGCTGTTTTTTCGGATGCTTCGGCTTGCGCAATAATTCCTTCATTTTGCTTCCTGTGTTCCTCCGCGGCTTTGGGCGTATCCGAAATTCCTTCAGCTTTTCCACTGAGCGGAGCTGCCGGTGCAGGGCTCGCGTCTGCTGCACTATCCGGCTGCGATTGTATCGTGATGGGGTCGCTTGCCGATTCAATCGGAAATACAAGGTAAGAAACAAGCAGCCCCAGCCCGGCAAGAGAGCCCCCGAGCCAGACCGTAAAAGCATTCATGAAATGATCTTCTATGAAAATGCCGAGAAAAAGCCCGAACGCAACAAAGCCAAGTCGTGCCCAAAAGAAGTTCTTTCCGCCTTTGGGCGCATCCGGAAAGACAATGCCTTTTTCGAGCATGGCAAGCCGCTCCTTATGTTTAAGGATGCGGTTCACCAGAAAAATACTCAATAAACTGAGAATTAAGATCAGAGGAGCGATTTCATCAAAATACATAACGGTAGAAGTTAGGGTGTAAAGACGGGCGTTTACTGCTTAGAGCGTCGGGCGCCTCAGGAGGTTACAAAAAAAGCGGGAGCCCGACCGGAAAAAGCCTGCGGCACTTTCCTGCTGTACCCTGAAAGGCCGGTGCCGTATCTTAGGCCGGTAAAATATTGATTTCAAATTCCAATTATTTCAGCCCTGCGAATCATGATCTATCAGTTTCTCGACAGCAAACCTTTTTACGGCCCCACCAACTTCATCGCGCCCAGCGCCGATATTATCGGGGATGTGCACATGGGCGAAGAGAGCAGTGTGTGGTTCAACTGCACCATTCGGGGCGATGTGAACTACATCCGCATCGGAAAGCGCTCCAACGTACAGGATAACAGCTGCATCCACGTGATGAACCAGACCGGCCCGACCATCATCGGAGATCAGGTAACCATCGGGCATCAGGTGATGCTGCACGGCTGCACCGTGCACGACCGCGTGCTCATCGGCATGAGCGTTACCGTGCTCGACAAGGCCGTGATTGAGCCCGACTGCATCATCGGGGCCGGCAGCCTGGTTACCCCCGGCAAGGTGATGCCCTCCGGCTGGCTGTGCATGGGCCGCCCCGCCAAGCCCGTGCGCAAACTCACCGATGAGGAGCTCGCCTCCATCATCCAATACTCCGACAACTACGTGAAGTACAGCCGCACCTACCTGCGCCTCGATACCTACGAAACCAATCCGTTTTACACCAAACCACCCGAGCCCTGAAAGCGGTTTTGCGTTCTGTGGAAAAGCGAAAAATCAGTGGTTTAAAGCATCTAAGTTTATCAAATTGAGGCTTTATAAAATAAATCGTATATTCGTATTTGATTTCAGCGGCTAAGCTGGAATCGCTCTTAAAACCTTACCGCAGAACCAAAGTTACAGCGCATGATCACACTTAAAGAAGTTCAGAAAGCCCAGCTTGAATGGGGAAACGCGATTGTGGAAATCGGCAAACTCAAAAATCTTCCGTTCGATGAAATCAGGGAAAAAACATCTGATATCATCAGGAAGCTCTACTACTTTGAGAAAGACCACATCATGTTTAAGCCTACCCGCGCCCGCGAGCATCCCTTCCGCGGCGATTTTGAAGGCGCGCTTTCCTACTTCATCGGCCATAACGATTCCTTTGATGAAGACGACGGCTTCGCCCTGCAGCCCTGGGTAGCAGTCCGCTTCGATAATTTCCAGATCGATATTGAAAACGACCGCGCTTTTGCAATGGGCGAGTATTTCTTCACCACTGAAAGCGGCGAAGAAAAAAAGGTGGAGTACACCTTTGGCTATGTAAAGCTTCCCACCGGCGAACTGAAAATTGATTTGCATCACTCCTCTGTGCCTTTCGCGCCAACGCTGGCACAGTAAAACAGGCGCAGTTTTAGCGTAATTTATACTTTAAAACCCGGATTTCAGGGCTGACCCTAAAGGCAGCGCTGAGGTCCGGGTTTTTTGTTTTCGGGGGATGTGTTTCCGGCTGGCGGTACTTTCCAAAGTAAAAGCCTGAATTGCCGGGCTGCACCCGAAACCGCAGGATAAAGGGGAATTGATGCGGACTGAAAACGGCTGATTCAGTATATTCGGGGATTCCCGCTGCAGCCGGTTCAGCGCTGCCCGGGCTGTTATTTTTGAAGAAAGCCGTACTAACCGGCCGCTCCCTTTTTTAGCTGATTCGACTCCCACTAACCAACGCGCCCCACTGATGAAGACCTCCGTGCACGAAGGAACCCTGCTTTGGCAGCCCGATGCTGAGCAGATTGAAAACGCCAACCTCACCCGCTACCGCCGCTGGCTCGCCGAAACCCGCGGCCTGGTGTTTGATGATTACCACGCCCTCTGGCAATGGTCGGTCACCGAAACCGAAGCCTTCTGGGAATCCCTCTGGACGTATTTCGGCATCAGCAGCAAAACGCCGTACACCGCAGTACTCGGCAAACGGGAGATGCCCGGCGCTGAATGGTTCCCCGGCAGTACGCTCAACTTTGCCGAGCATGTGTTCCGCATGGCTTCTGATGCGCACCCGGCCCTCATTTACCGCAGCGAAACCCATCCCCAAACCGAAGTAAGCTGGGCTGCGCTTCGCAGGCAGGTTGCCGCGCTCGCATCCCGGCTGCGCAGCTGCGGCGTAAAACCCGGCGATAGGGTCGCGGGCTTTCTGCCCAACAGTCCGCACGCCTTCATTGGCATGCTGGCAACGGCAAGCATAGGCGCGGTGTGGTCGGCCTGCTCGCCCGATTTCGGCGCGGACAGCGTAACGGAGCGCTTCAGTCAGATAGAGCCGGTCGTGCTCATTGCCGTGAACGGCTACACCTACAACGGCAAAAAGCTCGACCGCAGTCCGCAGGTAAGCCGGCTCATCGCAGAACTGAAAAGCCTGCGGGAAGTCATCACCATCCTCTGGCTGGAGGGCGGGCCCGAAATCCCGGCGCAGCCCGGCATCCGGTTTACGGACTGGGCAGCGGCAACCGCAAGCAACGGCGAAACGGCGGAGCTTCACTTTGAGCCGGTGCCGTTCGGGCATCCCCTCTGGGTGCTGTACTCCTCCGGCACGACCGGCCTGCCCAAGCCCATTGTGCACGGACACGGCGGCATGTTGCTCGAACACCTCAAATACATGGAATTTCACGCCGATGTGCGGCCCGGCGACCGCTTTTTCTGGTATTCCACCACCGGATGGATGATGTGGAATGTGGTGCTTGCGGCCCTGCTTCGGGGGGCAACGGCGGTGCTGTACGACGGGAGCCCGGCCTGGCCCCGGGCCGATATCCTCTGGGAATACGCCGCTCAGGCCCGCATGACGACTTTCGGTACAAGCGCGACCTATCTTGTGAGCTGTCTCAAAAACGGTATGCGACCGGCGCAAACGCACGACCTCAGCAGCCTGCGCTCCGTAGGCTCGACCGGCTCGCCCCTGCCCCCGGAAGGCTTCAGCTGGGTGTATGAGCAGGTTGGCCGGCACATACAGCTGAACTCAACCAGCGGCGGCACCGATATTTGCAGCAGCTTCGTGGGCGGAAACCCGACCCTGCCGGTGCACGCGGGCGAGATCCAGTGCCGGCTGCTCGGTTCCGCAGTGGAGGCCCGTAACGAAGCCGGCGAAGCGGTAACCGGAGAGGTCGGGGAGATGGTGATTGCCAAACCCATGCCCTGTATGCCGGTGATGTTTTGGGGAGATGAAGGCATGAAGCGCTACCGCGAGAGCTATTTTGAGATGTACCCCGGCGTATGGCGGCACGGCGACTGGCTCAAAATCACAGAGCGGGGCAGCTGCGTGATCTACGGCCGCTCGGATGCGACCCTCAACAAAATGGGCGTGCGCATCGGCACTTCCGAAATTTACCGCGCTGTTGAAACGGAAACGGCCATCCGCGACAGCCTCATCGTGAGCCTTGAGCGGCCCGACGGCAGCTGGTACATGCCGCTTTTTGTGGTGATGAAGGAGGGGGAAGCCCTCGATGACGACCTCCGCCGCCGGGTAGCGGTCAACATCCGGGAGCGCATCGCCCCGCGCTTTGTGCCCGATGAAATCATCGAAGTGGCGGAAATCCCCTACACCCTGAGCGGCAAAAAAATGGAGAAGCCGGTAAAACGCATCCTCGAGGGCATCCCTGCCGAAAAAGCGGCAAGCCGCGACGCCATGCGAAACCCCGAAGCCCTCGCCATCTTCGAAAAACTCCGCCCGGATTGA
>JAFIET010000081.1 GCA_020832405.1 Balneolales bacterium | reverse complement strand
GTATCTGCGGCAGGTACTCCGGGTGCCACTGTATGCCGATCACGAAGCTTTTCTCCGGCACTTCTATCCCCTGAACAACGCCGTTAGGCTCGCGGGCAGTGAGGCTTACGCCCTCGCCGGCTTTGTCCACGGCCTGATTATGCAGGCTGTTTACCCGCGCTTCCGTGCTGCCGATGATGCGGTGTAGCAGGCTTCCCTGCTCGATCTCCACGGTTTTGCGCGGATAAATGGTGTCGGCTTTGGGCGTTTCGTTGTAGAAGTCGCTGATATCCTGATGCAGGGTGCCGCCCATGTGCACGTTTATGAACTGCGCCCCGCGGCAGATGCCGAGCACAGGCTTGCCGTGTTCCAAAGCTTCGGTGAGCAGCTTTTTCTCAAGCGCATCCCGTGCCGGATCGGGCCCCGCGGTATGACCCAAACTGAAGAGCTTTCGCACCAGCGTAATCCCGAAGCTCACAAAAAAGAAAAGGAAGCGGGTCCACGTCTTTTTGTTTTCCTCGGAAAGATCCCGGAGGTTTTGCAGCTCTTCCGCGCCGTACAGCTCGGGGCTTACGTCAGCCCCGCCGCCGATCACCAGCCCGTCGAGCTCCGGCATCTCCCGCCACATACCGGGCCGCAGCCGCCGCGGCTTTCCGCCGGCCCGCCTGATCGCAAGAGCTGCAAAAACCCAGGCGACCAGCCCGCCCTTATCCGGCCCGGTAACGCCGATTACCGGTTTTCTCCGGCCGGCCATCAGTTAAAAAGGTTCGTGAGCTGCTTCGAAACTACATCAATGAAGCGCTTGCCGGGGTTTTCAAGATAATCGAGGTAGCTCTCCGTGAGCCGCGCCAGCTTCTCTTTGTTGGAGGCAATCCGCTCCACGACCACCCATTTGTTCCACTCATCCTTGAAACGCCAGTCCGGGTTCGAAATATCGCAGTTCGGCAGGCGGTAGTGGAAGGTCGGACGGCTCGAGGTCAGGCCGTCATCTACCACATCGGTTACCCGTTTTTCATCCAGGTGCGTGAACAGCGGCAGCATATCCAGCGGACGGTTGCGGGTCGGGTTGTGCGCCAGGTAATCATCAATCAGCGTTGTGAGGTCCGGCGCATAATCCGGCTTCATGATTTTGCGGGCGTATTTTTTAGGGAAAGGATCGATGTACGGGGTGATGTGCCGGGTCGTATCCACATCGTGCCGCTCTTCGAGCCAGTCGTACATCAGGATAAAAGCCCGAAGGAAATCGCGGATTTCGGAGGCCTCAAAAGAAGGCAGCTCAGGGTTCAGATGCAGCCCGAACGCGTTGAACACCGAGGAGCGCGTGCCCTCTACCGCCTGCTGCTGAAGCGCCTCCCGAAGCCGTTCAAGTTCCGGCAGCTCGGTGATGAAGATCGGAGGCGAAACAATTTCCATGGGCACAACTTCCATCGCAGAGTCTGCAATGAGTTCTTCAACCTTCTCAGCGATCTTTTCTTTACCCATCGAAAGCTTATCAAGGTAGCCGCGCATCTTGCCGTCTTTGAGCAGGCTCGCGTCCAGCTCAACGCTGAAAGGTCCGGCCTCTTTGAAGGTCTCCGTTGTTACCCTGCTGACATATTTGCCGACGTACTCAATTTCTCCGCCATATAGTCGGGTGATGGTCTCTGAGATGTCTTTCAGGCTGAGCCCCGAGAACTCAAGCTCGACGCCCATGCGGCGTGGTTTGCCCTCATAATTGGTGGTGTAAGGAGAGGTCTTCATGGTGTAAAATAAATAAAGTCAGTGGTTTAAATAATGGAGAAGTCGGGTCGTACACAAATGCAGCCATCAGTTTCCTGATTTGCTGCAACAAAGATACCAACCAGCTGAAATCGAAAAAACGAGTAAGAAATTCGTTTTTGGCCTGAAATTGGCTCAGCTAAAGCATATTTTAAAAGTATTAATTGAACACAGTAACGCTGAATAACTCATATTTCAGGCCGATTTCTAAATTGTGCTGCACAAAACCAGCAAGCTTGTCTGCAAGATGGCGTTCAGTAGTTTCCTCTTTTTTCACATAAACAAACCGCAATAAAAAAAAAGGATATAGTTTTGTCTAACGTAAAACAAGGCGACAAAGTAAAAGTACACTACACCGGCACCCTTCAGGATGGCTCTGTTTTTGACTCATCCCGTGAGCGTGAGCCGCTCGAATTTCAGATCGGTTCAGGAGCGCTCATCCCCGGTTTCGAAAAAGCCGTACTCGGCCTCAGCGTTGGTGAAAGCACCAAAGTTGAGATCCCTTCCGGCGAAGCCTACGGCGAAGTCCGCGACGAGATGATCATCAGCGTAGAGCGCGACAAGCTCCCGGCTGATATCGATCCGCAGATTGGCATGCAGCTTCAGGTGCAGCAACCCGACGGACAGGCCATGCCGGTCGTGATTTCTGATGTGAACGAAACCCACATCACCATCGATGCGAATCACCCGCTCGCCGGCCGCGACCTCACCTTCGAAATCGAGCTCGTAGAAGTCGTTTAATTTCATGAAGAAAAGCACAGCCTGTCCCCGCGTCAGCCCTGTGTTTTTGCATCAAAATAAAAAGAGCCCCGGTTTCCCCCGGGGCTTTTTTTCTGTGCAGCAGGTGCTGAAAAAGATCCCGCAAAATAACTTTAAAAAATAAAGCAAATTAAAAAGAGAAGCCTGAATCCCGCTCCCCCGATATTCCGCGCTTTTTATTTTAGGGGAAACTCCTTGCGCATCAAGGTCATTCGTGCTCCTTCAAACCTCCCAAGCCTGCGGATAAGCCCGTGATTTTTTTAGTATGCCGGTGGTGCAGTTTAACGAAAACGCTATGAAAGTGACCCGTTGCGAATGCTGTGTTTGGTTTGCGCGGAACTGGCAAAAAAGCCGGGAGCTCTCCGCAGGTTTGGGAAGTTTCACAAGCACGAAAGACCGTGATGTGCACGGGGTTTTCCCCCTCCATCCCAAAAAAAATCCGGAGACAAGGCATGGCCTGTAACGGTTTTTGGGTTGGTGGTTTTGATGTTTTATTTCCAAAAAAAAAGGCACACGCAGCAAAGCTACGGTGCCTTTTTTGATTTTTTTGGGGCTCAGATCGTGCTTACACGTCGAACTTGATGCCCTGTGCCAGCGGCAGGCTCGTGCCCCAGTTTGTGGTGTTGGTCTGCCGGCGCATGTAGGCTTTCCAGGCATCGGAGCCGGACTCCCGTCCGCCGCCGGTTTCTTTTTCGCCCCCGAAAGCGCCGCCGATTTCCGCGCCGCTCGTGCCGATGTTCACGTTGGCGATGCCGCAGTCGGAGCCGCGGTGACTCAGGAAGTTCTCGGCCTCCCGCATGTTGAGGGTGAAGATGGCCGAGCTGAGGCCCTGTTTCACGCCGTTGTGCAGCGCAATGGCTTCATCAAGGGTTTTGTATTTGATGAGGTAGAGGATGGGCGCGAAGGTTTCGCGCTGAACAACATCGTACTCGTTTTTGACTTCACAAACGGCGGGGCGCACGTAATGGCCGTTTTCGTAGCCATCCCCCTCGAGTACTTCACCGCCAAAGAGCACGGTGCCGCCTTCTTCTTTCACCTGTGCGAGTGCGCGCTGCATGGCGTCAACGGCGTCTTTGTCGATGAGCGGACCAACGAGGGTTTCCGGCTCGAGCGGGCTGCCGATGCGGATCATGCGGTAGATTTCGAGCAGGCGGTCTTTTACCTGATCGTACACGTTATCCTGAATGATGATGCGGCGTGTGCTCGTGCAACGCTGACCCGCGGTGCCTACGGCGCCAAAAACGGTCGCGCGCACGGCCATTTCGAGATCGGCCTGATCGCTGATGATGATGGCGTTGTTGCCGCCCAGCTCCAGAATGGTTTTGCCGAGGCGCTTGCCCACAACCTGCGCTACTTCCTTGCCCATGCGGGTGGAGCCGGTGGCGGAAATGAGGGGCACGCGCTCGTCTTCGGTCATCCACTCGCCCACGGTGCGGTCGCCGGTGATGAGGTTGAAAATGCCTTCGGGCAGATTGTTTTCTTTGAGCACATCAGCCACGATATTCTGGCAGGCAACGGCGGTGAGCGGGGTTTTTTCGGAAGGTTTCCAAATGCATACGTCGCCGCAAACGGCGGCGATCATGGCGTTCCAGCTCCACACGGCAACCGGGAAGTTGAAGGCGCTGATGATGCCCACCGCGCCCAGCGGATGCCACTGCTCGTACATGCGGTGCTCGGGCCGCTCGGAGTGCATGGTGAGGCCGTACAGCTGACGCGAAAGCCCTACGGCAAAATCGCAAATGTCGATCATTTCCTGCACTTCGCCCAGGCCTTCCTGATAGATTTTGCCCATTTCCCAGCTCACGAGGCGGCCGAGGTCGTCTTTGTGCCGGCGCAGGGCGTCGCCGATCTGCCGCACGATTTCGCCGCGCTGCGGGGCCGGCATCATGCGCCAGGTTTCAAAAGCCTGCTGTGCGGCCTGCACAACCTGTTCGTATTCTTCGCGGGTTGTAACCGAAACCTCACCGATCACGGAGCCATCGGCGGGGGAGTAGCTGGTAATTTTCTCGGAACCGGAATCGCTGCCCAAATGCTGCTGCCCGGTAGAGGTGCCAAAATTGAAGCCCTGAAGGCCAAGGTTGGATAAAAATTGCATAGGTCGATCAAAATAAATGGTTCGAAGGAGCCCGAAAACCGCGGCCCCTGATGAAAGTCTTTGTCTGCCCGTAAATTAGGGCAGTATGCCGCAAATACCAACGAAAGAAAACGGGGCTGGGCGGCGGCGGCGTCGTTGCGAGCGTGTGTACCATTTGGTTGAGCCGTTCCTTATACCTAATACCCATTGAAAGGGCAAGCTTGTATATTGGGATATCTGACAGCTCATAAATCCGACAAACCATGAAATTTAAAGATCTTCTCGAAACGGCTAAATCAGAATTAAAAGATCTAAGCACGGTCGAAAATCCCGATTTTCGTTTAGAACAGGCTTTTTACAACAAAAAGAAAGACATCTGGGAAGTTGTGGTGTCATATCTCGTTCCGAACACAAATCTTAAGCAAATACCGATTGTAGAAGATTCTTATGCTTTGAAATTCCACCGCATTTATCAAAAATTAGAGATCGATAAAAGCAAGACGGTTCTCGGACTGTATATCTTTGATAATGGGTGATACTCATTAATACCAAAGCAGCTTTGGCACCCGCTTTCCATGCGGGTTTTGTATATTGCCCCCGAATCCTTCAACTTTAAAAAAGAAAACCATTCAGACGATGAAAATTGCCATCAACACAGGCGGCGGTGATGCGCCGGGACTCAATGCGGTAATCCGCTCAGCTACCAAGGCAGCCCTGCGGCGGGGCTGGGAAGTGGTGGGCCTCAGAAACGGCTACGCTTCTTTATATACCGATAACCCGGGCGAGCCGCTTACGCATGAAGCCGTAAAGGGCATCACCATGCAGGGCGGTACGATTTTGGGGGCCGCGAACCGCGGGAATCCGTTCGAGATTCCGGTACTGCAGCCCGATGGCAGCTACATTTATGTTGATAAATCGGATCAGGTGGTTTCCAAGCTCGCGGAGATGGGCGTTGATGCGGTCGTTGCCATTGGCGGCGACGGCTCCATGCATCTTGCTCACCGGCTTTCGGAGAAAGGTCTCAAAATTGTGGGCGTGCCCAAAACGATTGATAACGACCTTGTGGGCTGCGATACAACCCTGGGGTTTGATACCGCCTGCTCGATTGCGACCGAAGCCATCGACCGCATTTCCACAACAGCCGAATCGCATCAGCGTGCCATGATAGTAGAGGTGATGGGCCGCTACGCCGGCTGGATTGCCCTGCACTCGGGCCTGGCTTCTTCCGCTGATGTGATCCTCATCCCCGAAATTCCCTTCACCCTCGATTCCGTCATCAAAAAACTGGATGACCTGAAAAAGCACGGGAAAGAACACGCGCTTATCGTTGTGGCTGAAGGCGCCAAGCTCAAAGATGGCGCCCATTTCGTAAAAGGCAAGCAGGTGGGTCAGGCGGAGCTGTTGGGCGGCGCCGCGGCCTGGCTTGAAAAAGAAATTATGGCCCGCACCGGACAGGAAACCCGCTCCGTAATTCTCGGGCATCAGCAGCGGGGCGGCCGGCCGAGTATTTACGACCGGCTCATTTCGCTTCGTTTCGGGGCCGAAGCCATCCGCGCGATTGAGGAAGGCGATTTCAACAAGCTCGTGGTGATGAAAGAAAACGAGCTTCGGCGCATCCCGATTGCCGATGTGGCCGGCAAGTTCAAAACCGTGCCGCTCGACAGCGACACCATCATGACAGCACGCGATATCGGGATTTGTCTGGGAGATTAGGCCACGCCCGGAAACACATCACCCTATAAAAACAAAGCGGGAAAGGACAGCACTTTGGCTCCCTTTCCCGCTTTTTTTTGGCCGGAAATCAGATCAGGCCTGCATCATCCTGATTCATCAAAAGAAGCCGAGGGCGTTCTTGTTGTAGGAGATGAGCAGGTTTTTGGTTTGGCGGTAGTGCGCGAGCATCATCTTGTGGTTTTCGCGTCCGAAGCCGGACTTCTTGTAGCCGCCGAAGGCCGCATGTGCCGGGTAGAGGTGGTAGCAGTTCACCCAAACGCGGCCGGCTTTGATCTGCCGGGGTACCTGATACGCCTGATGCATGTCGCGGGTGAAAACGCCGGCTCCGAGGCCGTACATGGTGTCGTTGGCAATGGCGAGGGCTTCGGCCTCATCCTTGAAGGTGGTGAGGGAAGCGACCGGGCCAAAGATTTCCTCCTGGAAAATCCGCATGCTGTTGTCGCCCTTGAAAACGGTAGGCTCCACGTAGTAGCCCTCATCGATTCCGTTTCCGGCCGTTTGCCAGGCCTGTCCGCCAACGAGCACTTCCGCATTTTCGGCACAGCCGATATTGATGTAGTTCATAATTTTATCGAACTGCTCTTTGGAAGCCTGTGCGCCAACCATGGTGGTGTCATCAAGCGGGTGACCGCGGCGGATTTTGCGCACGCGTTCCACGAGTTTTGCGATGAAGGCTTCGGCTATGTCTTCCTGCACCAGAATGCGGGAGGGGCAGGTACACACTTCTCCCTGATTGAGCGCGAACAGGGCCGCACCTTCGAGGCACTTATCGAGGAAAGCATCGTCGGCATCCATCACGCTGCTGAAGAAAATGTTGGGGCTTTTGCCGCCAAGCTCGAGCGTAACCGGAATCAGGTTTTGGGAAGCATACTGCATGATAAGCTGCCCGGTTGAAGTTTCGCCGGTGAAGGCGACTTTGGCGATGCGCTCAGACTGTGCGAGCGGCTTACCGGCTTCGGTGCCAAAGCCGTTCACGACGTTCAGCACGCCCGGCGGCAGCAGGTCACCGATCAGCTCCATAAGGCACATAATGCTGATGGGGGTTTGCTCAGCGGGTTTGATGACCGTGCAGTTTCCGGCGGCAAGGGCCGGAGCGAGTTTCCAGGTAGCCATCAGAATCGGGAAATTCCAGGGGATGATCTGCCCCACAACGCCCAGCGGCTCGGGGATGAGCATGCTAACGGTGTGCTCGTCGAGCTCGGCAACGCTGCCCTCTTCGGCGCGGATTACACCCGCAAAATAGCGGAAGTGATCGATGGCCAGCGGGAGGTCGGCATTCAGGGTTTCGCGTACGGCCTTGCCGTTATCGACGGTTTCCACACGGGCGAGGTACTCGAGGTTCTCCTCCATTCGGTCTGCAATTTTGTTGAGAATAATGGCGCGCTGTGTGGGTGAAGTGCGGCCCCAGGCATCGGCAGCGGCGTGCGCGGCATCGAGTGCAAGCTCAATGTCTTTTTCGTTGGAGCGGGCAGCCTTCGCAAAAGGCTTGCCATCGATAGGGGAGATGGCATCGAAGTATTCGCCATCAACCGGCGGCACAAATTTGCCGTTAATAAAGTTGTCGTACTTTTCTTTGAAGTCAGGATAAGCGTGTAGCATAATGATTGATTCCTTTGTTTAGTTGGTAAAAAAGCGCTTTTATTGCGGCCTGCTGCTATGATACCCAATCGGAGGCGCAAAAAATTGCACTATCGTGCCAAAGAATCGCGGAATTGTGCCAAAAAGTGCAGCAGTGTTGACTTTCGGTCTCCCGCCCGTCCGGAATGCCAGCCTTTTAAACAGTCCGGAAATTCAGTATTGTTTTGAAGCCCGCTTGAGGAAACGTAAACAACGATATAACACAAGAAGGAAGATGATGAAGGCCGAAAACGAGAATTGGATACAGCGGTTTTCTCACTTTAAGAAGGCTTTAACAAAGCTTGAAGACGGCGTTGCCATACGCAACCGAACGGTCGCTAATCACATTTTTGAAAGCGAAAATCTGGATGAAATTGTCCGTGAAGCCATTATTCGGCGCTTTGTAAATACCCACGAGCTGGCGTGGAAACTCATGAAGGCTTATCTGGAATATCAGGGCGTGTTTAATCTGATGGGCTCTGCAAACGCTACCCGTGAAGCGTTTGCTGCCGGACTCATTGAAGATGGCGAGCTGTGGATGGACATGATCAAAAGCCGGAACCTGAGTTCACACACCTACGATGAAGCGAACGCGCAGGGTTTGTTTGAGGAAATCCTGAATGCGTATTTACCGGCATTTCAGGCTTTAAAAGCAAAAATGGAAAGCCTGAGGTAGCTTTTATTGAAAACCACAGAAGACACCGACACCGGCTTAAAGCCGCACACGACAGCAGCCCTTCGCGCTGTTTTTGCCCGCTATCCGGAGGTTGAGCGGGTAATCCTCTACGGCTCGCGCGCAAAAGGCAGCTGGCGCAGAGCTTCCGATATTGACCTGACCATGACCGGCAAAGCCCTCGACAGAAATATCTTCACAAAGATCTGGTTCGAAATCGACGATCTTCTGCTGCCCTGGAAAATCGACCTGTCGGTACGGGATCAATTAACGAGTCCGGAGCTGATTGCGGAAATCGAAAAAGACGGGATTCTTTTTTATGAAAGGGAAAGCAGTCCGGGCAGCTGAGGGGCGAGCTTGGTCATCCTTCACCCTTCAAAAAAACATCGGGATTGAGCCCGCTTGAGGAAAAAATCCAAAATGTGCGTACATTATACGCACAATCTTTTGTCAATTCTTCACTCAGCAAAGCCATGAATATAGCATCAACCGAGCGCATCAATGCGAGGGTGCCGCAGGAACAGAAGCGTCATTTTGAACATGCGGCGCAGCTGGGCGGATTTCGGACGCTGACCGATTTTATTCTCGATGCCGCGCAGCAAAAAGCAGATGACATTATCCGTGAGCATCAAACCGTTCTGGCCTCAGAAAAAGACCGGCAGATTTTTTTTCAGGAAATCACGAGTCCCGCTGAACCCAACGAAATGCTGCGAAAAGCAGCGGAGCGTTATCACGAAAAAGCCAAGCAGCCGTGAGCTACCTTACGGAGCTGCTGCATTCCGGGCACCTCAAATCGCAGTTCGACTGCGGACAGCCCCTGCTTACCCAATATCTTCGCAGGCAGGCCGGGCAAGATGTGAAACGACAGCTCGCAGCCTGCTTCGTAATTTGTAACGAGCGCGGTGAGGTGAAGGGCTACTACACCTTATCGAGTGCCGGAATTGAAAGAAAATTCCTGCCGGAAGAGCTTCGCAAAAAGTTTCCGCCGTCTTATCAAAATCTGCCCGTTACCCTGCTCGGGAGGCTGGCGCGTGACCTGAACTACCCGGGCGAGCGGCTGGGCGAGCTGCTGCTCATCGACGCCCTGAAAAGAAGCTATGAAGCATCCGTCCAAATCGGTTCTATCGCCGTAATCGTTGATCCGATTGATGATACCGCCCGCAAATTTTATCTGAGGTACGGCTTCATCGGGCTTCCTGACAGCGGAAAGATGTTTTTGCCTATGAAGACCATTGGCAAACTGTTTGTTTAGGAAGAAGCAGGCCGTAAACCGGAGTCAGCTTTTCGTCCTAAATCTCATCCTTCCCCCTTCAAAAAAACATCGGGGTTCAGCCCTTTCAGATCGTCGGTCACGAACAGGCGGCCCTTGCGGATGAGCGCATCATCGAGGTACACATCGGCGCCGATGCACACCAGATCCCAGTGTACGGCGCTGTCGTTGCCGTTGGCCGCGATCTCGTAATCCTGACCGAGGGTGAGGTGGTTTGAGCCGTAAATTTTCTCATCAAACAAAATATCGTACATCGGCTTCTCAATCACGGGATTGGTACCGAAGCTGAACTCTCCGAAACGCCGCGCGCCGGCATCAGTATCCAGAATGGCCCGGAGTGCATCGTTGTCGGAGCTGTCGAAATCGGTCACCAGGCCGTCTTTTACCCGAAGCTTCACAAATTCAAACGGCTTGCCCTGATACACCGAGGGCGCGTAGGTAATTTCGCCGTTCACGCTCTCCAGAATGGGGGAGGTAAACAGCTCGCCGTCCGGGATGTTGCGCTCCCCGAAGCAGGGAATCCAGTTCTGACCCTTCACCGAAAACCGGATATCGGTGCCCTCGCCCTGCAGGCGGATCTCGTCGGTTTTGCGCAGCCGGGCCTCGAGCGGGAGCATGGCCTCGCGCAGTCTGGCGTAATCGAGCAGACAGGCACGGTAGTAGAATTCGGCGAATTCGCGGGTCGGCATCTTTGCGTTCATCGCAAAAGCGGGGGAGGGGTAGCGCAGAATCACCCACTTGGTGTTGTTCACGCGCTCCTCAAAATGCACGGGCTTCAGGAAATGATCGCCGTAGGCCTTGTTTTGGGCTGCGCTCACACGGCTGTTCTCGTAAATATTCTCTGAGGCGCGGATGCCCACAAACGCATCCATCTGCTTCATAAGCGGCAGCTGATCGGCGGTGGCCTGCAACTTCCAGAAGGCTTCATCCCCGGTTTCGAGCAGGGTGCGGTTTGTTTCGGTATCCTCGATGCGCACGAAAGGATTTGCGCCCAGGGCACGCGCCTGCGCCACAAGTGCCCGCACCAGACCCATGCCGTTCAGCCCCACAAGCTGAATCATGATGTTTTCGCCAGGCTTGAGCATACAGCTGTGGGAAAGGAGGTTTTCGGCAAGAAGGGCGTCCTGAGCAGAATAAAGCATGGTATGTTTCTCTTTTGGTAATGAATGTTTTGTTTCGGTGGAAGGCCTCACAGCCCTGATCCGGCAGTCTGACCAAGGCGCCGCCCCGCTAATTTAAGCGCATAAGGGGGATCTGGCAAATTTTGAAGGGGGGGAAAGCACAGGCGAGGAAACAATTTCATTTTACCTTTTTTGCAGCACAATGACTAGTCAGACGTAATCTGAATCAGAACACTGTTGTTATCTACATTTCCGGCTTTATCATACAGAAAAATGTCCAATTTATAGATCCCTGTGCGGGTATTCTCAGGTACCTGAATATGCCATGAAACCGTCTGTAGGTTTGTATTTTCAATTTCTCCTGTTCCTTCAAGCTCCCAAGCAGGTTCATCCGGATTATCGGATACGTTTGAAGGAACATCGTGCCATCTTACCTTATAGGTATAATTACCCAGTTCAACAAAGTCTTGCATGGTTGTTACCACTAAAAATCTCTCTCCAAACGGAAAACTCTGATTCTGAGAAGGTTGTAAGATTACAAGCTTTGGTGCTTGCGTATCTACGAGGTTATTTTTACAGCTTACAAAAGACATAGCGGCAATAAAAATGACAAAAAGAGGAATTAAGCGAAATGTATTACTCATATTATTTTAAATAAAGATTAATTTTAATGTTATATATTATTTGAATATGTTGTGTAGAAAGTGTTCAATATAGTTGGAAAATACTTAGACCATCCTTGATGGTTTCAACAACTATAATATCCTTTATATCCTGTGAATCTAATTTTAGTGGATTCCTGTCTAAGATTACCAAATCAGCACGTTTTCCTGCTTCCAGAGATCCTTTTGTATCTTCCTCAAAATGTTGATATGCAGACCAAATTGTAATGGCCTGAAGTGCTTCGTAAGGTGTTAAACGCTCCGATTCTCCAATCACTTCTCCTGAACGGGATGTACGCTCAACAGCTGTCCAGACCACGCGCATCAGATTAGGTAAGGCTACAGGCGCATCGGTATGAATAGTAACATGTAAGCCTTTATTCAAAGCCGTTCTCACAGGGCTGATTCTGTTTCCCAAAGAGTCGCCAATAATTTCTTTGTGCCAATCGCCCCAATAGAAGGTGTGTAGCGGAAATAATGAGGCAATTACATTTAGCTCCTTTAAAGCATCCAATTGATCATCCCTCACATATTGACCGTGTATGAGTACATTTCTGCGGTCTTCATTGCCATATTTTTCCGCAACAGGCGCAATAGTGCGAATCATTTGATCAATGGCAGCATCACCATTTGCATGTGTAAGAATTTGCCAGTTATTTTTAAAGGCTAATTCAAATAAAGCTATTACATCTTCATCATTCGGTATAGCCGGATACCCTGCATAATCGCTGCCGGCCCCATGAGGCGGAATTAAATACGGTTGAGTTCTCCAGGCTGTTCGTCCTTGTGGCGAACCATCTAAGGTTAGTTTTAAACCACCAATACGATAGTTGTTTTTATACTCTTTACTGTACCAATCGGTATCCATAAGATGAGCAAATGCATAATCTATATGGGAAATAATATCCAGTTTCCAAAATCCCAGTTCAGCAAAAGCTGCCAGCAAATCATGCTGTTCCATTGCACGGCCTTCCTGAATAGTTGTATATCCATAAGACAAAGCCATATCCTGACCGGCTTTCATGAACTCAAAAAGAGCCTCTTCTGAAGCTGGTGTTAGAACCCGGGAATATGCAGGTATTGCTGCCAGTTCTTCCAAAACGCCATTTGGTTCACGACTATTGGGCATACGTCTGATAATTCCGCCATCCGGATCTTCTGTTTCAGCCGTAATTCCAATCATTTCGAGCCCTTTTGAATTCAGGGATGCAAAATGACCGGAAATATGAATTATTAAAACAGGATGTTCGGTAGATACTTTATCCAGATCTTCTTTGGTGGGGAATCGCTTTTCCTCTAAAACAGAATCATCAAAACCAATTCCAAATATCCAGCCGGTAAGAGCTCTGTTTTCGGGGGTGTTCCATTCATTTAAAATTTCAATGAGGGCAGAAATATTATGAGCACCTGCATCAGGCGGGGGTAAAATCTGAGCCCCTATTGCCTGAGCAGAAAAACCGGCAAAATGTGCATGACCATCAATAAAGCCAGGTAGTAACGTTTTTCCTTGAAGGTTTATCAATTGATGATTTCCCCCCGCGATTTCCATTGCATCGTCGTAAGTCCCTGCAAATTCGATGAGCCCGTTTCTTACTACCAATGCATCTACATATTCCGGTGTATCACCGGCCATAGTAATAATATCGCCCCCATAATAGATGGTTGCAATATTCTTAGAGCCATCACTTTCGAATCCATTGCAGGAAAAGAAAAAGAGTGCGATCGTACTTAGTAATGCCATTTTAATGGTATTCATGACTTTTGTTTAAATGTATGTTTTGATTTAGCTTAGAACCAAAGAATATGCTTGACAGCAGCTTTGGCAACAGGTCCATGTTGCGGCGAACTCCGCAAAAGGCAGCGCATTAGTGCAGACTTTCTGTTTCCAAAAGGCACCCGGGATTAACTGATCGTGTGACTGCCAGGCAACCAGTTTAGGCGCGATGACGGTCCCTAAGCAGCGGAGGAAAAGCTTGCCGTTGCCCGGCAGTTCGCTCAGGATATCCACCTCTTTGGTCATGATTGAAGCATTTCCGGCAGCCCGTGCATCCCTGATTTTAATTGGTACATAGTGCTACCCGAGACTCTTCCGGATTGATGACCTTACCTGATTTTCCCCTGATTACATATTCCGCCTCGGTTTCAGAGGTCTTTAATGCCTCCTTATAATAAGTATGATGGAGGTCTCCTGCGGGATGTTTGCAGGCAGA
>JAFIET010000080.1 GCA_020832405.1 Balneolales bacterium | reverse complement strand
GCCAGTGTATCTGTCCAAACAGGTACCGCCGGAAAGGTCTTGCGGCAGCCGCAAGACGGATTTGCGCATCAGATTGTTCGTAGAGATGTTCCATGATTGTTTGGGCCTGCGGTTGGGAATAAAATAAACTGTATTTCCGGATGAACAAAATAAGACTCATTTTGTTCAATCACTTAAACAAAAATAACCCCAAATTGTTCATCCGATTTAACAAAACATCCAACATCCGGGCTTGAAAAGGCTTCAATCGGTCAAATCCCGGATGAGGGCACGGTGCACATCACCCTACCCCAAAACACATCGCTGTACCGGTGCTGCGTACCACCGAAAACGGAGGCAGCCTGAGGATTTTACAAAACCGATTACAGCTGGTTTAAATCGCCTGCTCAAAGCCGGCAGACTTGCCGGAATAGCAGCTGTTTGCAGGCTAAGCCTTTACAAGATTTACACCCACGCAAACCGGTTGAACGATGCACCATGGCATACGGTTGATTGGATTGCCTTTGGGCAGATGCAATTTGTGTACTTAAGGCGTAATTTGTTTGGTAGTTGTTCCAAAATAATTTCTATATGACAGAGCAAAATAAAGATTTAAGCTTTGAAGAGGCCCTCAGCCGTCTCGAACAGGTGGTAGTACAGCTGGAAAAACCGGATCTGCCGCTGAAGGAATCGGTTGAGTATTTTGAGCGGGGGTTGAAGCTTTCGCGTTATTGCAGCCAAATTCTGGAACAGGCCGAACTGCAGGTCGAACAAGTAAAACAAAACGACACCCAACCCTCATGAATCTACCAGAAATTAAACCCGGTCCGCTGCTGGCAGGCATTAACTCCCCTGCCGACCTGCGTAAACTCAGCCGCGAACAGCTCGATGATGTGTGCTTCGAACTTCGCGACTATATTATAGATATCGTATCCGTGCACGGCGGACATTTCGGGGCGAGCCTCGGGGTTGTGGAACTGACCGTAGCCCTGCATTACG
This sequence comes from Balneolales bacterium, assembly GCA_020832405.1. Lineage (GTDB taxonomy): Bacteria > Bacteroidota > Rhodothermia > Balneolales > Cyclonatronaceae > Cyclonatronum. The sequence continues at coordinate 12,919 of JAFIET010000080.1, read as the reverse complement.
TGCTCGATACTCCGCACGACCGCCTCGTGTGGGATGTGGGTCATCAGGCGTACGGCCACAAAATCCTGACCGGCCGTCGGGATAAATTCTACACCAACCGCAAGTACAAAGGCCTTTCCGGTTTCCCGAAGCGCAGCGAGAGTGAGTACGATACCTTCGGCGTGGGCCATAGCTCCACTTCTATTTCGGCGGCCCTCGGTATGGACGTTGCCGCCAAAATGAAAGGGGAGAAGCGCACCGTAATGGCCGTAATCGGCGACGGTGCCATGACCGGCGGCATGGCGTTTGAAGCCCTGAATCATGCGGGCGATATCCCCAACGACATCACGGTTATCCTCAACGATAACAACATGTCGATCGACCCCAATGTGGGCGCTCTCAAAGAATATCTGGCCGATATTACGACCTCGAAAACCTTCAACCGTTTCCGGGATGATGTGTACGACATGCTCGGACACTTCCGCTCGGCGGGCGACAAAATGCGGAAAGTGGCCTCCAAAATGGAAGCCGCCCTCACCTCGGCGCTCACGCCCGGCGGACTCTTCCGCGCGCTCGGCTTCAAATACTACGGCCCGGTTGACGGCCACAATGTGAAGGGTCTCGTGCGCCATCTCGAAGACCTGAAGCACATTCCGGGTCCTAAACTGCTGCACGTCGTTACCGTGAAAGGCAAAGGCTTTGCGCCTGCCGAAAAAGATCAGGTGAAATGGCACGCACAGGGCAGCCCTTTCGATAAAATTACCGGCAAGTCCCTCGCTGTTAAAAGCACGAAGCCATCCCTGCCCAAATACCAGGATATTTTTACCGATGCCGTTATCGAAATGGCCAAGCAGGATGACCGCATCGTAGCTGTTACGCCTGCCATGCCGAGCGGCACCGGACTCCTCAAAATGATGAAGGAAATGCCCGACCGCTGCTACGATGTGGGCATAGCCGAGCAGCACGCCGTTACCTTTGCAGCGGGTCTTGCTACGGAAGGCAAAATTCCTTTCGCCGGCATTTATTCCACCTTCCTGCAGCGCGGCTACGATCAGGCGCTGCACGATGTGGCCCTGCAGAAACTGCCGGTCGTTTTTGCCATGGACCGCGCCGGTCTCGTTGGTGCCGACGGCCCGACCCATCACGGCCTGTACGACATCAGCTACCTGCGCTGCGTGCCCAACATGGTACTCTGCGCGCCCATGAACGAGCAGGAACTGCGCGACATGCTCTACACGGCGACCTGCTACACCGACCGCTCCTTCGGGATCCGCTATCCGCGGGGTGAGTGCACCGGAGCCGGCTTCCGACCGGGCTTTGAGCAGATGCCGCTCGGCAAAGGCGAGCAGGTGCGCAAGGGTGAGCGCGTTGCTGTGCTCTCTTACGGCACCATCGGCAACTACGTGATTGAAGCCGCCGAAAAGCTCAGCGCTATGGGCATAGAAATAAGCCACTACAACATGCGCTTTGTGAAGCCGCTTGATACCGCGCTTCTTGATGAAATTGCCGCCGCTTATGAGCACGTCATTACCATTGAAGATGCCGCGAAGCAGGGCGGTTTCGGCAGCGCCGTTGCCGAGTACCTGTGTGAACTGCCGCAGCGCCCGCGCATGACCATCATGGGCGTGCCCGACCGCCTTGTGGAGCACGGCAGCCAAAAGCAGCTGCACCACGAAATCGGTCTCGACGCCGACGGCATTATCGCAACCGTTCAGAAAATTGTGGGTGAGCCGGTGCCGACCGCACGCTAAGCACTTCGGCCCGACCCGGATCACATCACCCTGAAAAACAAAAACCCGGCTTCTCTGCGTGAGAAGTCCGGGTTTTTTTGTGATTTTTTTTAACGATGGATGGGCTTCTGCGCCTCATCCGCTTGCTTAGCCGGCGGATGCAGCTGCTTCGTACATTTCAGCAACGACATCCCAGTCCACGACTTCCATGAAGTTATCGACATACTCGCCGCGACGGTTTTGGTAGCGCAGGTAGTAGGCGTGCTCCCATACATCAACCATCACGAGCGGGCGGGTTACCCAAAGCGTGAGGTCACTTTGGCGCTCTGCCTGATGAACCACCAGGTTTCCGCTGTTCGGTTCGAAGGCCATGATGCCCCAGCCGCTGCCTTCAACGGCATTCGATGCTGCCTTAAAATGGCGCTTAAACCCGTCAAAACTTCCGAATGAGCGGTTGATGGCATTGCGAAGCATGGTATCGCGGGGCTCACCGCCGCCGTTCGGACTCATAATTTCCCAGAACATCGCGTGCAGAAAGTGTCCGCCGCCGTGGAAGGCGCTCTCGCGGCTCCAGTGCTTCACGATGGAGAAATCGTTGGTTTCGCGTGCTTCGGCCAGTTTGCTGAGCGCGTTGTTGAGGCCGTTCACATAAGCCTGATGATGCCGGCTGTGGTGCAGCTCCATGGTTTGGGCGTCGATATGCGGCTCAAGGGCATCGTAGGCGTATTTGAGCTCGGGCAGCACGTACTGCCCGTCGCGCCAGGTGTCGGCTGCAACTTTTGCAGCAAAAGAATTGGAGGGTAAACCCAGGCTTGCAGCACCCAAAACGGCTGCGCCCGCGAATGATTTCTTCAGATACTCACGTCTGTTCATGGAGATAAGTTGGTTGAGGTGAAAAAAAACTGCCGGCAGAGTCCGGCAGCGGAAAGCAGCCCGGCTTAGCTGAAGCCATGCGCTGCAAGCTTTTGATACCAAAGGGAAAATCTGTAACAAACATTCCTTTTGCAAAGAAAAGCAGATGCAACGCGGCACGTAACAGTGTTCTTGTTTGGTTGACTAATAAATGATTACATTAGCTGAAATGAAACAAAAAACCGCTTTTTTTGAATGACTGAAACTACCCGCAAACCCCGTATCGGTCTCGCCTGTGCAGGCGGCGGCATAGAAGGTGCCGTGTACGAAATCGGTGCCCTTTGTGCCCTCGAGGAGGCCATAGAAGGCATCGATTTTTCCAAAGCGCATGTTTATGTAGGCGTTAGCGCCGGTGCCATCATTACGGCAAGCCTTGCCAACGGCATCACGCCGCGGCAGATGAGCCGTGCCATCCTCTCGCATCAGCACAATGTGCACCCCATCACACCATCCACTTTCTACAACCCGGCCTACCGCGAATACCTGAGCCGGGTGGGGCACATTCCGTTTATGTTTGCCTCCATGATGTGGGATTATATGCGGTACCCCGGCGATATTTCGCTGGGCGGCTCGCTCTCGCGCATCACCGAGCTGCTGCCGGTGGGGGTTTTCGACAACACCCCGATCCGGGAGTACATGCAGAAAAACTTCTCCTACGACGGCCGCACCGACGACTTCCGCGAGCTCAAAACCCGCCTGCGGATTGTGGCGACAGATCTCGACACCAGCCGCAGCGTGGTGTTCGGCAGTGAGGGCTACGATGATGTGCCCATCAGCCTTGCCGTGCAGGCAAGTACGGCCCTGCCGGCTGTTTACACGCCGGTGCGCATCAAAAAGCGGGACTACATCGACGGCGTAGCGCAGCGCACGGTGCACGCAAGCGTTGCGCTCAGCGAAGGGGCCGACCTCACCATCTGCATCAACCCGATTGTGCCGTACGAAGCAACGGTACCGCAAAACGGCAACGGAGATTTGCCCCTCGACCGGCTGCTTGCCGAGCGCGGACTCCCCGCAGTGCTGTCGCAGACTTTCCGCACCATGATTCACTCCCGCATGAACATCGGCATAAACCGCTACAAAAAAGAATACAGCGGTCAGGATCTCATTGTGGTAGAGCCCAAAACGACCGACTACCGCATGTTCTTCACCAACATCTTCAGCTTTTCTTCCCGTAAGGAAGTCTGCAACTACGCCTACCAAAGCACGCGCCTGCACCTGAAGCAAAACGCCGATTCCGTGTGTGAAATCCTGCAGCGGCACGGGCTGCGCCTGAACCGCCGCGCCCTCGAAGACGACTACAAAACCCTCTACGACCCGGTTTACCACACCCAGAGTGAGCGCACCGTATCGAACCTGCACCTCACCCTGCAAAAACTCGACGGCCTGCTGCAGCACATGTAGGCGGGCCTGGTTTGGGATTTCATCATTCCAAAGAAGCTGTCTTCAGGTTGTGTGAAAATCAGTATTTTGCCTTCAAACTATTTTTCACCAACCAAGCCATCCATGAACGGTAGTGTTACTGCGGTACGATCTGCCTTTGCAGCGCTTATTGTGCTGTTTGCTATTCATCTTGTTTCCCCCGCATCCGAATTAAATGCCCGGCAGAACGCCTCTTTCGCGCCCGGCTTTCTGATAACCACAGATGCCGACACCCTGCGCGGGCAGGTGCTGCTTGCCGATGCCTACGATCACTCCTGGCGGGTGCAGTTCCGGCCGGAGGGGGAATCAACCTTCCGCATTTTCCGCCCCTACGAGGTGTACTCTTACGGCACCGACGGCGGCTTCACCTGGTACTCGGTACAGGGCGATTTCGATGAAGAAGGCCTGCAGACCGTTTTCATCCGGGAAGACATCACCGCTTCTGTTACCCTGTACTCCACACAAATTACCCGCGAACGCACCGATTTCTTCATAAGACCGGGTGAGCACCGCCTTATTTATCTGCAGCGCGGGTTTTATGTAATGCAGCTCGAATCCGTTTTTGGGGAGTGCGGCACTTTTATGCGGAACCACGAGCGGGCCGCACGCGCCTTCCGCTATACAGAACAGGGCATGGCCCGGGCCTTCGGTACCTATTTTGAATGTAGCGGCGAAACCGAAACCGCGGTGTGGCGGGTAGATCGCTTCGAGCGTGCGCCGCGTCCGTTTAAGATTGGGGTTATGGCCGGCTTTAACACCAACAACAGCCGCATCACCGCATTCGAAACCAACCTCTACGCCGGGGTAGCTTACGACTACGAACCGGGCTTTTCGGTCGGGGTATTCGCTGAAGTTCCGGTACCGCTCAACGGGGTAACATTTAAGCCGGAGCTCTTTTTTACCACCCGCGGCGGAAGCACCGTAATTCCTTACCCGCTGCCCAACCCGCCGGAGCAGCTGCTCACCAACGATGAGCTCACAAACCGCTTCACCTATGTGATGCTCAACTTGCCCCTCATGCGCGAGTACGAAGTGTTAGGCCTGCGCCCGTTTGTGCAGGGCGGGGTAATGCTGGGCTGGCTCACGAGCACCGAATCACGGGTGGGGCGCATGGTGCTCACGGCTGAGGGGGAAGAAGCCTTCCGCGAAGCGGATGTGATAAGCCTGTACAAAAACCTCTCAACCGGCCTCAACCTCGGCCTGGGGCTGCGCGTGCCCGTATCGGCACAGCAGTCGCTGCTGTTCGAAGGCCGCTACACCCGCATTTTCTCCAACCTCGACGACGGGGTTGACAGCTTCCGCACAACCGCGCTTGAGCTGATGGTCGGGTTTTCGTTTTAAGCCCGGTGATGGCACGCGGATTTGGCGGATCAGGGCGGATTTGCGCGGATTATTTTTGCGGCATCGGAAAGAAAAAAGCAAGGGAAATGCCGCAGGATTGGGAACTGTCGGGTTGGTACCAAAGACAGTGATGCGCACGGAATTCACCCTAAAAAATAACGGTCCTGATCTTTTGCTCCCAAATACAGCTAAAGCACCCGACGGCAGGGCGGGGTGTGGCCTGTCGGTTCAGGACTTGAAGCTTAATGCAGGTTTTTGAGCAGAACCGGAGCGCGGCAGAGAACTACCGTAAGTCCGGTAATTTTGAACTCCGTGGCTAATTGCGGGTGTCGTGATGTTCACACCCCGCCCCGTCACCTTCTGTACACTTGCAGGCTTTGGTGTTGGTACAGCTTTTAAGTCGTTGAATGATACAGGGTTGGGGGCACCCCTCTCGAGAGGGGATTTGCTCGCGCCCGGGCGTAATCTATTTTCGTGAGGGATGGCTGCTGTTCTGAGCCGGTTTGATTTTCGCGCCGGAAGCGTTCAAATCACCCTTCCTCAAAACAGGCCGGTTATTTTGCCGTTGCGGTCGATATCAATGGATTCGGCGGCGGGACGGGCGGGCAGGCCGGGCATGCGCACGATGGTACCCGTAATCGGGATGAGGAAGCCGGCGCCGGCGGCGAGTTCGATTTCGCGGATGGTTACGATAAAATCTTTCGGGCGGCCCAGCAGCTCGGGGTTATCGGAGAGCGATTTCTGCGTTTTGGCGATGCAGACCGGCAGCTTGTCGAGCCCGAGCTCCGCAATTTTGCGCAGATCTTTGCGGGCCTGCAGGGTGTAGTCGATGGCTTTGGCGCCGTAAATGGTGCGGCAGATGGCCTCGATTTTCTGCTCAACGCTCCAGGCGTTGTCGTACAGGGGCGTGAACTTCGTTTCGTTCGCTTCGGTAATGCGCGCAACGGCATCGGCCAGGCTGTGTGCGCCGGCCCCGCCTTTGGCCCACACATCCGCAACGTGAATCTCCACCCCCGTGCCTTCGAAATGGGCCTGAAGCGCCTCAATCTCTTCATCGCTGTCGGTCGCAAAGCGGTTGATGGCTACCACCGCGGGCACGCCGAAGTGACCAATGTTTTCGAGATGCTTTTCCAGGTTCGGGATGCCTGCTTTGAGGCGGGCTACATCGGGCCGTTTGAGCTCGTTTAAGGGTGCCCCGCCATGGTATTTGAGCGCGCGGATGGTGGCAACGAGCACAACGGCCTGCGGCTTAAGCCCCGCCGCACGGCACTTGATATCGAAGAATTTCTCGGCACCGAGATCAAAACCGAAGCCGGCCTCGGTGATCACGTAATCGGCCAGCGAAAGCCCCATGCGGGTGGCAATCACAGAATTGGTGCCCTGCGCGATATTGGCAAAGGGTCCGCCGTGTATGATGGCCGCGTTGCCCTCGATGGTCTGCACGAGGTTGGGTTTGATGGCATCTTTCATAAGGGCGGCCATGGCGCCGGTCGCTTTCAGGTCGCGGGCGTACACGGGCCGGCCGTCGAAGGTGAAGCCGACAAAAATATTGCCGAAGCGCTCCTTCAGGTTTTCGAGATCATCGGCGAGGCACAAAATCGCCATAATTTCGGAGGCCGCCGTAATATCGAAGCCGGTCTCCCGCGGGATGCCCGAAGTCGTGCCGCCCAAACCCGTGATGATGTGCCGCAGCGAGCGGTCGTTCATATCCATCACCCGTTTCCAGTGTACGGTACGCGGATCGATATCGAGGTTATCCCGCACCTTATGCAGGTTGTTGGCAATGAGCGCCGAAAGCAGGTTGTGCGCCTTTTCGATGGCCGAAAAATCGCCGGTGAAGTGCAGGTTGATGTCCTCCATGGGCAGCACCTGCGCGTAGCCGCCGCCGGTAGCGCCGCCCTTCATCCCGAAAACGGGACCAAGCGAAGGCTCCCTGAGCACGGGGATGGTGTTGCGGCCGGTCTGATTCATGGCCTCGGACAGGCCGATGGTGACCGTCGTTTTGCCCTCGCCCGCGGGCGTAGGCGAAATGGCCGAAACCAGCACAAGCCTCGCCTGTTCTATTTTCTCCTCATTAATTAGATGGAGCGGAAGCTTGGCTTTGTGCTTGCCGTACAGCATCAGATCATCTTCCAGAATACCCCAGCGTGACGCAATTTCGCGGATGTCGCGCAGCTCAACCGATTGAGCAATGTCGATATCAGTCATAAATCAAACAAAAAATTAAAGGTCGGATACAAAGAGCTAAACTTTAATGTACAAAATCAGACCTCACTAAACCCGCAGAAAATGCGGGGGATTGCAGAAATAAAAGCCTGAAACAGAGAAGGGGGAGGTGCAGGTCAGCTGCGTTTAAAACCCGCCCTGCTTAGAAACTGAGCGGCAAAGCGCGGGAAAACCAAACGCAGACCCGGGCTAGCAGGGGAATGTTGCACAGCGGGCGGGCAACCGGCAACCCGCCTGACCGTCTATCCCGAATGATGCTTCGTGCAGCCTAACCGGAGCAAAAGCTTCCCTAATAAACTTTGAGGCTTAGCGCCTCTGCGTGAAATACCAAAAGCAGCCGGGGGGGGCCTCACTCGGTATCCGGCAGCTCCTGCGGACCCGGGTTTTGAGAGAACATAAACTCGGCAACCGGTTTGCCGCCTATGATGTGTTCCTGAATGATGCGCTCAAGCACCTCCGGGGTGCAGGAGTGATACCAAACTCCTTCCGGATACACAACGGCTACGGGGCCGCGACGGCACACGCGCAGGCAGCCGGCCTTGCTGCGGTACACCCCGCCGCTGCCGCTCAGCCCGAGCGCATCGAGCCGGGATTTGAGGTACTGCCAGGAAGCCATGCCAAACTCCGCCCGGCAGCATTTTGGCTCGGCCGGTTCGGCGCAAATAAAAATGTGCCGCTGTATGGCATGGAGATGAAGTTCCTTGGCCCGGGCAAACATGCGGGCCTTAACAAAATCGGGGGTGCTATCGGCGTCCATAAAATCGGATCAGTTGTGTGGGAAGGTCTTTTGGATTGACAGAGAAAGGATGAAGGTGCCCCAAAAAAAGTGCGGCTGACCCTGAAAGATACAAGCCGCACACAACACCTGCCAACGCTGCACAGAAAAACCGGAGGGATGGCAACTGACCTTTTGCAGAAAGTACTGCAGGCAAGACCGTTTCGCGGATTACCGGCAGCTGACCGAAACGGTCTTAATGGGGCCGGACGGGCTTATAAATCTTACGCGTGATGTCATATTTAAAGAGCTATGGTATTCAAAAAAGCAATATTGATACAACATTTACAAGACGAATACCGCATTCTTAATTTGAAATAGAGCGGGGTTTCAATACATTATTTTTTTACCAAAGCACCCCAAAACGCCGGTTTTGTGACTGACGGCAGCGAAGCTGTGAGAGGAAGTGTGAATGGGATGTAGAATTTCATCTCTGATGCGTGTCAGAAACTGGCGTAAACACAAGGCATTGAGATCCTGCTGAAGTCGTATAAGTAGTTCCTTATACAACTTCAGACTTCTGACGCATTAAGCCGCTGCTGAGGTACTTAATGACCACCCGGAAGTCGCTCAAGTTGGTTATTGTTTACTTATACGACTTGGGAGGGTATATTGGAGTTGTTTAATAACATGTTATAAAGCGGGAATACGGATTTTAATGAAATTAAAGAAACTATAATAACAGATTTAACACAAAAGTCATTATGAAACGAGTAGTAGTAACAGGAATTGGAGCATTAACACCAATAGGAAATAGTGTAAATGAATTTTGGCAATCGCTTGTTAATGGTGTGAGTGGTTCAGCACTTATCACAAAATTTGACACCAGTAAATTCAAAACAAAATTCGCTTGTGAACTCAAAAATTTTGACCCATTGGATTATATTGAAAAGGCAGAAGCAAGAAAGTATGATTTGTTTACGCAGTATGCTTTAATTTCAGTTGAAGAAGCTGTAAAAAATGCTAACATCAATTTTGACACCTTAAACAAAAACAAAATTGGCGTAATTTGGGGTTCAGGAAATGGCGGTATAGGCACATTTCAACAACAAGTAACCGAGTTTGCACAAGGGGACGGCACACCACGCTTCAATCCATTTTTTATTCCTAAAATGATTGTTGATATTGCCTCTGGCATAATTTCAATAAAGTATGGGCTTCGGGGAATAAACTTTACAACTGTTTCCGCTTGCGCAACTTCAAACACAGCAATTATTGATGCTTTTAACTATATCCGTTGGGGCAAAGCTGATATAATTATCACAGGTGGTTCAGAAGCACCAATCACTGAAAGTTCTGTTGGTGGATTCAATGCTTCAAAAGCATTATCAACATTTAATGAAAATCCACAAATTGCATCACGGCCATTTGACATCAACAGGGACGGCTTTGTGATGGGCGAGGGCGCAGGAGCAATTATTTTAGAAAGTTACGACCATGCCATTAGGCGTAATGCACCAATCATTGCTGAAATTGTTGGTGGTGGTATGGCGGCAGACGCTTATCACTTAACGGGCACGCATCCAGAAGGCGAAGGAGCATTTCTAGGAATGCTTGAAGCTTTAGATGATGCAGGCATTACAGCCAACGATATTGACTATTTGAATGCACACGCAACATCAACTCCAACAGGCGATATTAGTGAAATGAAAGCGGTCGAAAGAGTTTTTGGCCGACAAAGTAAAATAAACATAAGTGCTACAAAATCAATGACAGGACATTTACTTGGTGCTGCAGGAGCTGTAGAAGCTATTGCTTGTATCAAAGCCGTTCAGAATAACTTTGTACCACCAACAATGAATACGGTGGAAATTGAACCCGAATTTAAAGACCTATTTAACTTAACTTTACAACATTCACAAAAACGGCAAGTGAACTATGCAATGAGTAACACCTTTGGTTTTGGTGGACATATTGCAACGACAATTTTCAAGAAGTATAACCCATAAAAGAACATCACTTGAATGACTAAGAACACCAGCACCCAACATTGTATAAGCGTAATGCGGGCTGAACAGCTAAAATTGAGCATTTTTGCTCCTAAAAAACTTTGCGGTGGGCGGACAGTTTATCGCTCCGAAACCCCGCACTACGCTTATACTTGACCGTTATCCTAAAATCACATTCCAAACCCGCTTTATAACAAGCATTTCCTGCTGACGTGTAAGCCATTGTTGCTTATCTTCGGGCATGGTTGCCACGCAGCAGAAATGCCAGGCCGTTATATGTCTTTCATACACTTATATAATCAATAGATAATGACAAACACTTCTATATCAAATTCAAGCGCCAAGTTAGCGTCATTAGCAGTCTTTAGAGAACTCTATGATACTCAAAAAGATCTATATTGGATTATTTCACAATTTATTGACGATATAATAAAACGTAATCAAATACATCAATTTTCTGCAACAGAGATAACTGATAGAATAAATAATGAATTTGACTTTAAACTACCTGATGCTGTTGTAAAAACAGCTCTTAAAAGATTAGACTATTTAACAAAGGAATACGGAACCTACACTGCAAATCTATCAGGACAGCAAAATGAACTTAAATTAAGTACTGAAAAAGAGGTTATAAAAGACAATAACGATATTATTATCAATGATTTATTCACTTTTGTTGAAAGGGAATCCAATTTCATTCTTGATTCAGAAAAGAAAAAAACTATCACTGAATCGTTCTGTTCATTTTTATTGAATAACTCAGAGAATAATGAATACTCAGATTATATAAGTGCTTTTATACTTAACAATAAAGCAAATATTGCATTTTCGAAACAGTTAAAAACAATTAAAGAAGGTGTGATTTTATACTCTGGTTTTAAATTTAGTAATGATATTGGGAATATTGGAAATTGGAAAACACCACTTAGAATCTTTTTAGATACAGAAATTTTGTTCCATTCTGCTGGATACAACGGTGTTGTATACCAAAACATATTTGATGATTTCTATTCATATGTTAAAAGTATAAATAGGAATTCCAAAAATAAGCTTATTTCATTGTGCTATTTTGAGGAAAATTCAAAAGAAATTGATTCCTATTTTTACAAAGCCCAAAATATTATTGATGGTAAGGACAAGTTGAATCCAAATAGCACGGCTATGGCAGAAATTCTACTTGGTTGCTCTACAAAAAGTGATGTAATTGAAAAAAAAGCGAATTTTTACATGGGCCTAAAAACTATGGGAATACATGTTGATGACTATAACAATTACTTCACTGAAGCAAACCATAAATACAATATCATCGACAATGAGACTTTGGATTCTATAAAAGAAGATATTGATACTGCTTATGCCAGAGAACACTTGAAGCCACTCAATTATGTAAACATAAGAAGAAAAGGCAATTACTTTCATAATTTTGAAAATATTGGATATATATTTTTAACAGGAAACTACAGGACGCTTAAAGTTTCTTGGCATGATCTTATTAAAGAGAATGGGCAAGTTCCACTTGCGACAAGTTTGGATTTCTTAACGAATAAATTCTGGTTTAAACTTAATAAAGGTTTCGGTGAGGGATCATTTCCGAAAACTTTTGATGTCATAACCAAAGCTCAAATTGTATTGTCTTCAAAATTAAATCACGCTATTGGACAAAAGTATGATGCGCTTTTATCTAAGTACAAGAATGGTGATTTAAACGATGAACAAGCTTCAATAATAATATCTGAATTACGTCTAGAATCAAAAAAACCAGAACAAATAAGTGAGATTGATATTTCAGGTACACTTTCAAAAATTCATGACATAGATCTTGAGCGATATATTGAAGAGAAAGAATTTTTAAAAAGTAAACTTACTGAACACGAAGCGCGAGAGCATAAACTCACTTCAATGTTACAACAGCAAAAGGACTTAATAAGTAACTATGAAAAAAAGTTACAACACGTGGAAAGTGAAAATCAACAAACAAAAAGTCAAAACATTCAAACAAATATTTCTCTTAATGAATTGAGAATAAATGGTCTAAAATTAGAGTTGTCTAAATATGATAATAAAATCAATAAAGCAAATACTTTAGTCAACTCTTTATATTTAATAATTAAGCTTGTTCCTTTTATTTTGTTAGTCGTATTATTTGTTTTCATGGGTTATCTATATTTATTCAAAAATTCTAATTTTGAAATATGGCATTTAGCACTTGGTATAATTCCTTTCTTATTTAACATTGTATATGGTCTTATCTACGAAAAAAGTTTTAATTATTTAAGCTCTCTGCGACACTTGAAAAACATTTTAAAAACGAAAGTCTATAATGCAAAAAATATTAATCTCAATGAATATGATAAAATGAAAGAAGATATCGAAGTGTTAGAACTAAAAAATATTAGATTGGAAAAGGAAAACGAACAAATTTATTCTTCATTATAAATTTCGATAAGCGACATATAACAAACGGTTTCGTGCTGACCGGTTCACATTTACAGCTGAAGATCAAAGCTGGTCGCCCGGCAGCACAAACCGTAAGCCGTTATAGGGTGGAAAACCAAAAGTCTAAGCTAAAACAACTGAATATATATTCC
>JAFIET010000079.1 GCA_020832405.1 Balneolales bacterium | reverse complement strand
GATGGAAAGCCGTTCGTTGGTGCCGTGCACGCGGTCGAGGTCGCTTTGTTCGGCCCGGAGCGGGAAGAAGCGGTAGATGTTGGGGCTTATTTCGGTGTAGTGCCGGGCATCGGTAGCGCCAACCATGAGAGAGGGCGCTACGGCAACCTCGGGGAAAATCTGCCGGATGGAGCGCGCAAGCTGCCGGTAAGGCTCGTTGGTGATGGAGGATACCGGCGAAGGCTCGATATAGCCGAAGAGTTTCTCAACCTTCACGCTGTCGTCATTGATCACTTTTTTGACGTGCGCGATCACGCTTTCCACAGAGTCGTTGGGATGGATGCGGAAATTTACCACCGCACGGGCGATGGTCGGGATGAGGTTTTCCTTCATGCCGGATTCAAAAATGGTGGTCGCAGTGGTGGTGCGCATGGCCGCATCGGTTGCGGGAATGGTGGCGAGGAAGCGGCGCAGCGGGGTTTTGAACAGCCAAAGATTTGCGAAAATAAACCGGAAAGGGATTGGCATGCCGGTGCCGATGGCCTCAAAAGTTGATTTCACGAGCCCGTCGAATTTGGCCGGCAGCGGGTTGTTTTCGAGCCGGTGCAGGGCCTCGCCCAGGCGCGCGATGGAGGTCGTGCCCTGCGGCACGGAGGAGTGCCCGCCCTCTGAGGCGACGCTCAGCTCCAGGCTCAGGTAGCCCTTTTCGGCCACAGCCACAAGCGCTACGGGGCTCTTAACCCCTTCGATGAGCTCTTCAACGACCGGGAGGCCTTCATCCAGCAGAAACTCCATCTCGATACCACGCGATTTGAGCAGCCGGCCGATTTCGCTTGCCCCGAATTCGCCGTCGATTTCCTCATCGTGGCCGAAGCCGAGGTAAACCGTGCGCTGCGGCTCGAAGCCCTCACGCAGCAGGGCCTCAGTGGCCTCGAGGATGGCCATCACGCCGGACTGCACATCCATGGTGCCGCGGCCGTAGATGTGCTCGTCGGTAACCGCGCCCTGAAACGGGGGGTGGTCCCAGTCCTCTTCTGTACCCGGCTCAACCGGTACAACGTCGAGATGGCAGGTTAGCATGATGGGCTTGAGATCCGGGTTTTTGCCCTGCCAGCGGTAGAGCAGGCTGTAGCGGTTCACGGTTTCCTGCTCCAGCTTCTCGTACACAAGCGGGAAAGCCTCGTCGAGAAAACGGTGCATCTTCTCGAATTCTTCGCCATCGATGAGGCTTGCATCCTGCCGGGAGATGGTTTTGAACTGAATAGCCCTGCTCAGGCGCTGCACTGCTTCATCAAGATTAACGGGCAGCTGCTCACAACTTTCGGGTTCCGGGGTTTTTACGGTGAGCCGAAACGTACGGAAAACGGTGAATGCTACAACTAACAGTAGCAGGCCTAAGAAAGAAATCAGCATGCAGGCGGTTTATCAGGATGGGAAAAGATGAGTGCCGGCAAAATTACCGGATGTACGTGGTGAATGACATTTGCAGAATGGCAAGGCGGAAAATAACCACATCGTTCAAAAAAACAGAACTTCAAATCTAAACATAAGTTCGGCAGTGCGTGGGCTGAATCCTTATATTTCTGAGTTTACATAAAATCCGGCTCAGACAGCAGCTTCAGCGCCGGATGCCATCATCCTGAAAAAACTGAAAAGCCAATTTTAACATCAAGTTATCCATTAATGCAGGTCGTGCCGGCCTGATATCCGCTATGAACGATTACAAACCTTCGCAGATTGAGCCGAAATGGCAGCGCTACTGGGACGAACACAAAACCTTTAAAACCGACGACAGCGACCGCAGCAAGCCGAAGTACTACGTGCTGGATATGTTCCCGTACCCGAGCGGCTCGGGTCTGCACGTAGGTCACCCGGAGGGGTACACGGCTACCGATATTGTGGCCCGCTACAAGCGCATGAAAGGGTTCAATGTGCTGCACCCGATGGGCTGGGATGCTTTCGGCCTGCCTGCCGAGCAGTACGCCATTAAAACCGGCACGCATCCGCGCATCACAACAGAAAAGAATATTGAGCGCTTCAAAACACAGCTTAAATCACTGGGTTTTGCCTACGACTGGGACCGTGAAATCAACACCACATCCCCCGATTATTACCGCTGGACACAGTGGATTTTCCTGCAGCTCTATAAAAAAGGACTGGCCTATCAGGCGGATGTGCCGGTTAACTGGTGCCCTGAGCTGGGTACGGTGCTGGCCAATGAAGAAGTGATCGACGGCAAGAGCGAGGTCGGCGGCTTTCCGGTCATCCGCAGGCCGATGCGGCAGTGGATGCTCAAAATTACCGAGTATGCCGAGCGTCTGCTGGAAGATCTGGAAGAGCTGGACTGGTCAGAATCCATCAAGCTGATGCAGCGCAACTGGATCGGGAAATCGGTCGGGGCGAACATCACCTTTAAAGTAGCCGGGCATGAGGGAGAGGAAATCCGCGTATTTACGACCCGTCCCGACACCCTTTTCGGTGCGACTTACATGGTGCTGGCCCCCGAGCATGAGCTGGTAGCAAAAATTACGACCGATGCAAAGCGCGCCGAAATGGACGCTTATGTGGAGCAGGCCGCCCGAAAATCGGATCTCGACCGGGGCGAGCTCAACAAAAACAAGACAGGCGTGTTTACCGGCGCTTATGCCGTAAATCCGGCAACGGGCGAGTCAGTGCCCGTTTGGGTGGCCGATTACGTGCTGATTACCTACGGAACCGGTGCCATTATGGCGGTGCCGGGCCATGACGAGCGCGACTGGGAATTTGCTAAAAAATACGGGCTGGAAATCCGCGAAGTGGTCGCCGGCGGTGATGTGAGCAAAGCCGCACACACGCAGACCGAAGGCAGCGCCTGCGTGAACTCCGACAACGGCGAAGTGAGCCTGAACGGGCTGGCCGTAGATGAGGCCAAGCAGCGCATCATTGGCTGGCTCGAAGAAAAAGGGCTGGGCGAAGGTGCCGTGACCTACAAATTGCGCGACTGGCTGTTCTCGCGGCAGCGCTACTGGGGTGAGCCCTTCCCGATCATTCATGTGGACGGGCAGCCGAAGCCGCTGAGCGAAGCCGACCTGCCCCTCACTCTGCCCGATGTGGAGCGCTACGAGCCGAGCGGCACACCGGAGTCGCCCCTGGCCGGAATCACGGACTGGGTCGAAACGACCGATCCCGAAACCGGCAAACCTGCCCGCCGCGAAACGAACACCATGCCGCAGTGGGCCGGTTCGTGCTGGTACTACCTGCGGTTTATTGATCCGGACTACACCCAAGGCCCCGTCTCCAAAGAAAAAGAGCAGTACTGGATGCCCGTTGACCTCTACGTGGGCGGCGCAGAGCATGCGGTGCTTCACCTTTTATATGCGCGTTTCTGGCACAAGGTACTCTACGATCTGGGCGTGGTTTCAACCAAGGAGCCGTTTTATAAGCTGGTGAATCAGGGCATGATTCTGGGTGAGGTGGAATACACCGTGTACCGCGCGGAATACGGCCGCTTCCTCACGCAGGACGATCTGAAAACCTACAGCGGCGAGCTTACCCGCATCCGGCTGCGGCAGGATCAGGTTACTAAAAATGATGCGGAAGGCTACGAGCTTGACCCCTCAAGGGCGGCCGAGCCGGTAACGGTGATGCACCCCAACGGGAAAAAAGAAGAGATGAGCGGTTATTTCAGCGATGCTGACCTGAAGCAGGCGGTACCGGTTGAAGCGCGTTCGTTCAAGATGTCGAAGTCGCGCGGCAACGTGATTAACCCCGATGAGGTCGTGAAGCAGTACGGCGCTGATGCCCTGCGGCTGTACGAGATGTTCATGGGTCCGCTCGAGCAGCCCAAGCCCTGGAGCATGAGCGGGGTGGAAGGCGTGTACCGCTTCCTGAAGCGGGTGTGGCGACTGATGATTGATGAAGAAGGAGACGGCGGTCTGCATCCGCTGGTTCAGGATGTGGCGGCTGACCGGGCGCAGGAAAAAGCCCTGCATGAAGCCATCAAAAAAGTAACGGACGACATTGAAGGATTTCGGTTTAATACCGGTATTTCTGCCCTCATGATATTCGTGAACGAAGCCATGCAGTGGGAGCAGCGTCCGCTCGGGCTGATGCGCGATTTCCTGCTGCTGCTGAGTCCGTACGCGCCGCACCTCGCGGAAGAGCTGTGGGAGCGCCTCGGCTTTGAAGCCTCCGTAGCAGAGCAGCCCTGGCCCGAATACGACCCGGCCAAGCTCATAAGCGATGTGAAAACCTATGCCGTACAGGTAAACGGCAAGGTAAGGGGCGAAATAACCCTGCCGCTTTCAGATGCCGGCGACAAGGAAAAAGTGCTTGCACTTGCTAAAGAAGAGCCTGGCGTAGCCAAATACCTCAAAGAGGCGCAGATCGTGAAGGAAGTTTTCGTACCCATGCGTATTGTGAACATTGTGGTTAAGCCTGCATAGAAGACCGGATAGTAAGGAGCAGGCAGTCCCGGATAAAGGGGCTGCCTGCTTGGGGTATTAATTGGGTAAGCATGCCGTCGGGGAGGAAAAAATTCGGTTAAAGAAATTCAGGGAAATCTAAATTAGGGTCATTTTTTGAAGCCCCGGGAAGCACGAAAATGGAAACGAAGCGCTTTTCAGGCATTCGGAAACGCAGCGGAACGGCGCTTCCGGCAAATATTAAATTTTATTAATCAGTCATTTTCCGGTATCCGGGAGACAGAAAAAGGCACTGCAAAAGCGCAACTCAATGACCGCAGGTACCCAAAGTGTTGCCATTCAATTGTTTGCAATGCGGTGGGAAAGAAACTAAACAGAAACGCGAGAATAACTTAATGTTACTATTGAGATTAGAGAAAAAGATTTTTGGGAAGCGCTTTTATTTTATTGAATTTAGTGCGATAAAAAGGGGGGTATTTGCACCCCAATATAATTGTTAGGTAGTGGGCTAAACGAAAAAAAAGAGCTGTAAAAAACTGAGTTGAAAGAGGTTTCTGAAAGTCGGGAAGTTGCGGCAAAAGACTTAGATACCCATAAATTGCAAAGACTTAGAGTATAAGGAATGGAGTATAACTGCGCAAATAATTTATTTTCAAAAAAAACTGAAACTACTTTCATTTTATATTGAAACTTCATTTATTTAGTACAGCACAATTTTAGCGCATAGCCAGTGTGTAACTGAAAAGCGCTTACAGCATTAAGGCCTGCCCCATGCGGGAGGCTGTAACTCAATCACAACCAATACAAGCGGAACAATCATTATGGAACAATACATTCTCGCTCTGGATCAGGGAACTACAAGCTCAAGAGCAATTTTATTTAACAAAGCCGGCTCGATAGTATCAGTAGCCCAAAAAGAATTTCGTCAGATATATCCCAAGCCGGGATGGGTAGAGCACGATGCTCAGGAAATTTGGTCAACGCAAGCCGGTGTTGCTGCTGAAGCGGTTACAGCCAAAGGCTTCAACGGTCAGAACCTTGCAGCTATCGGTATTACCAATCAGCGTGAAACAACTGTAGTTTGGGATCGGGAAACAGGTGTTCCGGTTTACAATGCAATTGTATGGCAGGACAGAAGAACAGCTGAATTTTGTGATGAGCTGAAAGGCAAAGGTCTTGCGGCCAAAATTCAGGAAAAAACAGGCCTTGTACTTGATGCTTACTTTTCCGGAACAAAAGTAAAATGGATTCTTGACAATGTAGAAGGTGCCCGTGAAAAGGCGGAAGCCGGAAAACTTGCTTTTGGTACTATCGATACCTGGCTTATCTGGAATCTTACCCGCGGTGAAGTACACGTAACTGACGTAACAAACGCTTCCAGAACCCTGCTTTTCAACATCAACTCCATGGAGTGGGATGAGGAAATGCTGGATATCATGACAGTGCCGAAAAGCATGCTTCCTGAAGTAAAACAATCTTCTGAAGTTTACGGCCACACGAAAACAACTATTTTTGCTTCCAAAGTACCTATTGCAGGTATCGCAGGTGATCAGCAGGCGGCCCTCTTTGGCCAAATGTGTAACAAAGAAGGTATGGTTAAAAATACCTACGGCACAGGCTGCTTCATGCTTATGAATGTTGGCGAGAAGCCCGTTCCTTCCAAAAATAACCTGCTGGCAACGGTAGCCTGGAAAGTAAACGGCAAAACAAATTATGCGCTTGAAGGTTCAATCTTTATCGCCGGTGCGGTTGTACAGTGGCTGCGCGATGAGCTTGGAATCATTCAGAAATCAAGTGAAGTTGAAAAACTTGCAGCATCTGTAGAAGACAGTGGCGGTGCTTATCTGGTACCGGCATTTGCAGGTCTGGGTGCTCCGTACTGGGATCAGTATGCCCGCGGAACCATGGTTGGCATGACCCGCGGAACAAGTGCAGCACACGTAGCCCGTGCAGCTCTGGATTCCATTTGCTATCAAACCCTTGATGTACTAACAGCCATGAATGCTGATTCAGGCATCGATATACGCGAGCTGCGCGTAGATGGCGGCGCAACGGTTAATGACCTTATGATGCAGTTTCAGTCTGACATCCTTCAGGTGCCCGTTGTAAGACCAAAGGTAACCGAAACGACAGCACTTGGTGCTGCATACCTTGCAGGCCTTGCTGTAGGTTACTGGCCTGATATGGATAGCATCAGCCAGCAATGGCAGGTCGATAAACGCTTCGAGCCTGCAATGGAACAGGAAAAAGTTGACGAGTTCACCAAAGGCTGGAAACGCGCCATCAAAGCTGCCCGTGTTTGGGCGGAATCCCGCTAATTAAGCGGAATTAAACCGGCTGAATAATTCAAAAAAAACCCTCTCCTTGAAACAAGGGGAGGGTTTTATGAACCTCTGCAAGACCAGATACAATTATGAAAAGACAAGACATGTTAAAAGAAATCCGCGACTACTCAGGCTTCTGGGACGTCATCATTATTGGTGGTGGCGCTACAGGGCTTGGTGCTGCGGTTGAATCGGCTTCAAGAGGATACAAAACCCTGCTTCTTGAAAAATATGATTATTCGAAGGGTACCTCCAGCCGCTCTACCAAATTGGTACACGGCGGGGTAAGGTATCTGCAGCAGGGTAACGTAAGCCTGGTTCTTGAGGCGCTGCGGGAACGTGGTCTCATGATTCAAAATGCCCCCCATTTATGCAGAAATCAGGCTTTTATTGTACCCAATTACGATTGGTGGGGTGGCCCGTTTTACGGTGTCGGCATGAAGGTTTATGATATGCTGGCAGGTAAATTAGGGTTGGGCCCATCCAAAATATTATCACGCGAAGAAACCATTAAACGCATTCCAACCATTGAAGCGGAAGGCCTGCGTGGTGGAGTAATTTATTACGACGGTCAGTTCGATGACTCACGCCTTGCCGTAAACCTGGCGCAAACAGCAGTTGAACAGGGCGCTACTGTAATGAACTACATGAATGTAACCGGCTTGCTGAAATCCAAAGACGGATTTACAAGCGGTGTGAAAGTTACGGATACCATTAATAATGATGATTACGAGCTGAATGCCCACGTAGTAATTAATGCTACCGGCGTATTTACGGATTCCGTTGTGAAAATGGATAATCCCGATGCCAAACCCATGGTACAGCCAAGTCAGGGGATTCACATCATTTTAGATAAAGAGTTTTTACCGGGCGACTCAGCCATCATGGTTCCTCAAACAGACGACGGCCGCGTACTCTTTGCAGTACCCTGGCACGACAAAGTTGTTGTAGGAACTACTGATACGGCCGTTGATTCAATCGATTATGAGCCGCGTGCTTTCGATGAAGAAATCGAGTTCGTAATGACGCACGCTGCCCGTTACCTGAATAAAGATCCGGAAATGAAGGATGTACGAAGTGTATTTGCCGGGCTGCGCCCGCTTGTGAAACCACAGGATGACAAAGGCACTTCTGCAATATCCCGCGACCATACCTTGTTGGTTTCTGAATCCGGCCTGGTGACTATCACCGGCGGAAAATGGACAACCTACAGGAAAATGGGGCAGGATACGATCAATCAGGCAGCTTTGGTTGCCGGTCTCGAAAGCAGAGACTGCGTTACAGAAAATATGCGCATACACGGCTGGGTTAAACACCAGGATACAACTGATCCGCTGCACCTATATGGGTCTGATGCGCCGGGTGTTCGCAAACTGTACGCAGAAAATGCACAACTCGAGCAAAAGCTACATGATGATTTGCCATACATCAAAGCGGAGGTTGTTTGGGCAGCCCGCCATGAAATGGCAATGACCGTAGAGGATGTGTTGTCACGCAGAACCCGGGCAATCTTGCTTAATGCCAAGGCAAGTATTGAAACGGCACCTGAAGTGGCGAGGCTTTTGGCCGCAGAACTCGGATATGATGAGGCCTGGCAGAAGGCGCAGGTGGATGCCTATACCAAACTTGCAGAGGGGTATACCCTGTCCTGAAGCAGGTCTCATCTGTCTTTTTCTGAACAGATGTGACAAAACCTAACCAATGCATATTTGTGTGCGGGGAAAGCCTTCCATTTACTGTCTGAATTCATGGGGGTGAATTCGCTAACGGAATGAGCTCAACCGCACCAAATCTGCATCTTTTAACTAAATCAAAAAATAACTAAAGGAGATTCATACCATGGGTCCTTTTCTCGGTGAATTTATTGGTACAGCTATTCTTATCCTTCTGGGTAATGGTGTAGTGGCCAACGTTGTATTAAATCAAACTAAGGGCAACAACTCAGGCTGGATTGTAATAACATTCGGCTGGGGTATGGCAGTTTTTACTGCCGTCTTCGTTGTTGGTCAGTTCAGTGGTGCCCACATTAACCCTGCCGTTACGGTAGGCCTTGCAGTTGCAGGTTTGTTCGATTGGGGCATGGTTGGGCCATACATTGCTGCTCAGTTGCTTGGTGCTTTCACAGGTGCCGTTTTAGTCTGGCTGGCTTATAAAGATCACTTTGCCGCTACTGAAGACGGACCAGCCAAACTGGCTGTCCATTCAACAGGCCCGGCTATCCGTAATACAGGCTCTAACCTGATTACTGAGGTTATCGGTACCATTATGCTTGTATTCGGTGTGTTCTATCTGGTAGGCCCGGGCTTTATGAGTGCTGACGGTGAAATGCTTACCGCGATTGTGATTAACGGTCAGGAAGTTGGTTTTGGCCTTGGCTCATTATCTGCACTGCCCGTAGGTCTTTTGGTACTTGCAATTGGTTTGTCGCTCGGCGGACCAACCGGTTATGCGATCAATCCTGCTCGTGACCTCGGTCCGCGGATTGCGCATGCTGTCCTTCCTATTCCAAACAAAGGCGACTCCGACTGGGGATACTCCTGGATTCCGGTTGTTGGTCCTATTGTAGGTGCTGTTATTGCAGCCCTTCTGTTTGGAGCGCTCTCGTAAGCCGGCGCAGCTATTTCAGGCTTACATACTGTTATAAAAGCAGTTACTGAACCATATCATTATTCCCTCACCCATGCCGGCACAGTGCCGGCATGGGGCTTATTTCAAAAAAAACATTAAGAGTAAAGTATTATGAAAAAATCTGTTATTAGCCTGGCAGCTGCCGCGTTGATCCTGATTACAACCTTTGCGATGACGCCTCAAACTACGCAGGCACAGGAACTTTCTATTGAACCGGGCGCTACCATCACAAGCCGTTTTATTTACCGTGGTCTTGATCTTGGTTCCTCTCCACAGGTGCAGCCAAGCATCGCCCTGAATTACGGAAACTTCAACTTCACCCTTTGGGGATCTCATCCGCTTTCACTTACACCCGACGGATCTGACTACAAAGAAGTTAAGTTCTGGATGAACTACACTTTCGATGCCGGTAACTTCACCCTTACCCCGCAAATCGAAAACCACTTCAACGCAAATGCCGATCTGTTCGATTTCGATGAAGATACCACAACACACGTTTTCCAGGCTTCTGTTCGCGCAGCTGCCAAAGGGGATGTAGCTCCTGATTTCCTTCTCGGATATGCCTTCTGGGGCGCCGATGGTTTCGAGCCTACACTATACCTGGAAGCAGGCGTTAGCTTTAGCATGGGCGATACCGGTCTGCGTGCTTTCCTCTCGGGTCAGTACTCTGATGAAGGCGGATTCGTTGACCTCGATTACGGCGGAGACTTCGTATTCAATCAGCTTGGGCTGAGCGCTACACGTCACCTTAGGATTTCTGACAATATTTCGGTTCCTATGAGTGTACTGGTTGCTATCAACCCGAAAACTGAGCGCGCCTTTACAGCTTTCTCAATCAGCTTCTAATCTGAGCTGCTTGCATTCCCAAAGCATCTGCCCCGTTTCCGGGGCAGGTGCTTTTTTTGATAGCCGGATGTAATGCAACAAAATTACATCCGTTTTTTTACACGGCTTTGGAAGCGCTTTTAGCAATTAACCCTATTTTTTCCAGCAGCTTATTAATCATAATCTACATAAACAGGTAACTATGAAAAAACTGATTAATCACCCCGATAATGTCATTAAAGAGCAGCTTGAAGGTATGCAGGCCGCACACGCTGATCTCATTAAAGTCAATTTCGAACCTTATTACATTACCCGCGCCGGCGGTCCGGTTAAGGGTAAAGTAGCCCTTATTTCCGGCGGCGGAAGCGGTCACGAGCCCATGCACGGCGGTTTTGTGGGCCATGGCATGCTGCACGCAGCCTGCCCCGGTGAGGTCTTCACCTCGCCAACGCCCGATCAGATGCACGAAGCAGCCAAAGCTGCCAATGGCGGTGCAGGCGTGCTGAACATCGTGAAAAACTACACCGGTGATGTGATGAACTTCGAAATGGCTGCAGAACTTGCCATTGCCGAGGGCATTCAGGTACAGAATATTGTTATCGATGATGATGTTGCCGTAAAAGACAGCCTCTACACCGCAGGCCGCCGTGGTGTAGGTGCTACCGTGCTGATTGAAAAAATATGTGGTGCTGCTTCGGAAGAGGGGTACGACCTCAAAGCCGTTTCTGAACTTTGCCGCACCCTCAATCAGAATGCCCGCAGCATGGGGATGGCCCTCACGAGCTGTATCACCCCGGCCAACGGCTCTCCAAGCTTCGAAATCGGCGATGATGAAATGGAAATCGGCATCGGGATTCACGGCGAGCCAGGCATTCAGCGCGAGAAAATTAAAAGTGTTGATGAAATCACCGAAATGATGACCGTCGGTATTCTCGAAGACGGCGCTTACAGCCGCAAACTCAAAGAGTGGGATCACGATAAAGGCGAATGGGTTGAAGTCGAATACGTAGATCAGCCCTTCAAAAAAGGCGACAATGTGATTGCATTCGTTAACAGTATGGGCGGAACCCCCGTATCGGAGCTGTATGGCGTGTACCGCAAAATGGCTCAGGTAACCGATAAATTCGGTATTAAGATTGTTCGCAATCTCATCGGTCCGTACATCACCTCACTCGAAATGCAGGGCTGCTCCATCACCCTGATGAAGGTTGACGACAAAATGGTGAAACTCTGGGATGCTCCGGTTTACACACCGGGCCTGAAGTGGGGCATGTAGGTTTTTGCGGGAAACCTGTTTGAAATCAGTCCGGGAAGTTCAGCTGTTTAGGGTTGTTTTTTGTGCGGAATGAAAGTAACCTGAAAACAGCAAACTTCGCATCAGCCGTATCAACCCTCCGGCCAATACCGGAGGGTTGCTTGTGTTTTCTGAATCCTGTACCGTAAACCACAGCATTCACCAAACGCTATATAGTGCTTGCAGGTGCATGGTTAAGCATCCATTTTTCTTTTGAAATTAAATCATATCCCTCTGCTTATGCTTACAAAAGAACAGGTAATCACGTGGCTCACCCTATGCCATGAAGTTCTCGAAGAAAATAAAACCTGGCTCACCCAGCTCGATACAGCAATTGGTGATGCCGACCACGGTAACAATATGAACCGTGGGTTTAAAAAAGTTTACGCACAGCTCGATGCCATTAAAGACAAAGACATTGGGGCGATTTTTAAAGCAACTGCAATGACGCTTATCTCTACGGTTGGCGGCGCATCCGGGCCGCTTTATGGCACCTTCTTCTTACAGGCCGGAAATAAGCTTGCCGGAAAAGAAGAGCTTACCGATAATGATGTTGCAATCATGCTGCGTGCCGGCCTCGACGGGGTTGTGATGCGCGGCAAAGCGCAGGCCGGCGATAAAACGATGGTAGATGTGCTCATCCCGGTTACCGAATCTGTAGAACAGGATATAAATGCCGGTACACCGCTTGCCGAAGCTCTGGCTAAAGCCGTTGAAGTTGCCGAACAGGGTGTGAAAGACACTATTCCGCTTGTGGCCAAAAAAGGCCGCGCGAGCTACTTGGGAGAGCGGAGCAGAGGACATCAGGATCCCGGAGCGACCTCGTCAAGGCTGATTATCGAAGCCCTTTTTAACGCAAGCCGCTAAGGAGTGTGAATTAAGAGCAACGCCTCTGCTGCTCATCGCGTAAAAGACGCGCGGCATGAGAGTAACAAACCCATGCGCATTGCAGCATCGGGTAAAGGGTTTTTATACGCTTGTCAGTTGTAGTAAATGAAATTACAAACCCCTGAATTTTAACATTTTATGATTGGAATAGTAGTCGTATCCCACAGCGCAAAGCTGGCAGAAAGCGTTCTCGAACTTGCGCTCGAAATGGGAAGTGCGGATCTGAAAGCCGCCGCAGCCGGTGGTGTTGATGATGAAGAAAACCCCATCGGTACCGACGCCATGAAAATTCTTGCCGCCATTGAAGAGGTTTACTCCGATGATGGTGTCCTTGTTTTTATGGATATGGGCAGTGCCATTATCAGCACAGAGCTGGCCCTCGATTTTCTCGATGAGAAACGCAGGAGCAAGGTTGTGCTGTGTGAAGCACCCTTTGTGGAAGGAATTGTTGCCGCAACCGCACTCGCTTCGGGTGGTGCTTCCATAGATGAAATTATCAGAGAAGCGAGATTTTCAATTCGGGGGAAGGCCGCACAGCTTGGAATCGATTATGCCGCCATTTACGGCGGCGGAAGCACAACGGAAGCGAAGCCTGATGAAGAGCAGACCGTGAAGAAAGAGTTCACCCTGAAAAACACCATGGGCCTGCATGCCCGCCCGGCTGCAAGGCTTGTCTCTGCCGTGAGCGGCGTGAAAGAAGATGTGTTTATAAGGAATGTGACTAAAGGGAACCACTTTGTTTCGGCGCGAAGCATGAACAGCCTGCTCTCGCTGAATGCGCAGCAGCATGATGTGGTGGAGCTCGTTTTTCCCGCCGAAGGCTGCGATGACCTTATTCATCACGTTTCTGAGATGTTTGACAACCACTTCGGGGAATCTACGGCACCCGCGCCGCGCCGCCGGCCAAAGCCGGAAGCTGGCAAGGCCGCCGAACTTCCGGAAAACGGCATCATGAAAGGAATCCCGATTTCGCCGGGTTATGCGGTAGGGCCGGTCGTTCAGCGAATGGTGAACCTGCCCGATATTGAGGAGGCAGAGGCCGAAAACAGCGATGCCGAGCTGGAAAAGCTCGAAGCCGCCCTCGATGCTTCCCAGCATCAGATTGAAGTTATCAAACTAAAAAGCGCTGCAGAAATCGGCGAGGAAGAAGCAGCCATTTTCGACGCGCAGGTACTGCTGCTGCGCGACCCTGAGCTGCTGAAAAGCGTGAAAGAGCGGATTTCACAGGGGAAAACAGCCGCTTACGCATGGCGCAGCGGGCTGGGTGATGTGATCAGGATGTACGAAAGCATTACCGGCGACAGCATTATCTCAACACGCATTATTGATCTGATTGATGTCGGTACGCGCGTACTTGAGCACATTACCGGCAACAACTACACCGGCGCTGTGCTGAGCGAGCCCTGCATTTTGTGCATGAATGATATCAGCCCTTCCGATGCGGCTTCCCTTGATGCCGATAAAATACTGGCGATTTGCTGCGAGAGCGGCAGCGATGTTTCACACAGTGCCATTATTGCCCGATCGATGGGCATTCCCACCATTTTTAATATGGGCAAAGCCCTCAAGAAACTGCCCGACGGCGGCATGGTTGCCGTAAATGCCGAAATCGGCGAGCTGTACATCAATCCAAATCAGGCAATCCTGGCGCGCATTGCAAGCGAGCGGGAGCGCTGGCTGGAAGTGAAGCAAAA
>JAFIET010000078.1 GCA_020832405.1 Balneolales bacterium | reverse complement strand
TCGGACTTTTCGAGAACGGGGCCTCCGTAGTGTATAATTCGGTTCAGTCTGAAAACAAGACGCTTAAAGTCGGGCTGCCCTTTCTGAGTCAGCTTCCGGAAATCCTTGATTTTGGTACACGGCAGGGCGGCAGCAGTACGGTTGAGCAGCTCGAAATCACCAATACCGGGGAAGGCAAGCTTCAGGCAACTCTTGAAGTAAACGGTTCCGCTTTTCGGCTGCTCAATCCGGAAAATAACTTTATCGAGCTGCTTGAATCAGAATCCGCACTGATTCCCGTGCGTTTTTTGCCGCTTAGTGAGGGTGACTTTTCCGGTGAGCTGCGCATCATCCACAATGCGGGGAATACGGCTTCACCGGCTGTTGTGCCCCTTGCAGGGGAGGCAGAGTTTCCGGTTCTCGAAGCTGTGCTTAGTCCGCAGCAATTTGTCGTTCGCTCGGGTGAACCGGCTGCACTTTCGCTTCAGATCACCAATGCTGCCGAACAGGTAGCCGTGCTGAACGCCGCATTGGTCGGGCTGCCTGCTGAGATCACCTTGCTTGCCGACGGCTGGACCGGTCCGCCGGGTTCCTTCAATCCGGAAAACCGGAGTTTTTCGCTCGAACCCGGTGCATCAGGAACGCTCCCCCTTACGTTCACTGCCAATGTGAGTGAAACCCAAACCCTTACGCGCACGCTGCGGCTCTCTACGAATGTACCTGCAAACCCCCTTCAAAACCTGACCTTCGAGGCCGAAGTGCAGGCCGCATCCATTCAAATCAGCCCGGAATCCGTTGCGTGGGGGGAAGTAGTTCGGGGCGATACCGTTTTTGAGACCTTCGCGATCACCAATGCGGATGCAGCACTGCTCAGCGGCAGCCTGCAGGCACCCGAAGGTGATTTTTTTCTGCCCGAAGATCAGCCGCTTACGTTCGACCTGCAGCAGGGGGAAAGCTTTTCGGTTACGGTCGGATTTAATGCCGTACAGACCGGTCCCGCAAGCGGGTCCCTTTCGGTCGTTCATGACGGACACAACCGGGGGAGTCCGCTCTTGGTGCCGCTTTCAGCCGAAGTGCTGCCGTTTGGTGCGCCTGACCGCCTGCAAATGGTGCAGCAGCCCACCGATACCGTTTTCGGAGAAGCAATTAGTCCGGCCGTTACAGCCGAGCTTGTTGATGTGTTTGGGAACCGGGTTACGGATGCGCAGGTTTCGGTAAGTGCCGGCCTGAGTGTTCCGCAGCAAAGCCTGTCGGCTCAGGGAGGCGTGTCTTCCCGGTCGGGTGCGCTCATGCAGGCCGCGCTTATAGGAGATACCCTCGTGCAGCTACAGGAGGGCCTTGCTGTTTTCGACAACCTCCGTGTTTCCGAAACCGGCCTTTTTGCCCTTCAGCTCAGTACAGACGGGCTCAGTGAGCTGATCAGTGATCCTTTCCTGACCCTGCCCCGGCTGATTGAAGTTGCCGCCGATGCGCAAACCAAACAGCTCGGTCAGCAAGACCCGCCCCTCACCTTCAGTTTCGAACCCGGGCTGATTGGTGCCGACAGCTTTAGCGGCGCCCTCAGCCGCGAGCCGGGCGAAGATATCGGAAGCTATCCCATCACACAGGGCACCCTCTCCCTGAATGATAACTATGAAATTGCGTTTACGGGTGCTTTTCTCACCATCATTCCGGCACAGCTCACCCTTACCGTTATGGATGCCGAAAAGACCTTCGGGCAGCCTGATCCGGCTTTTGAGGTCAGCTTTGACGGCTTTATTGATGGCGATGGCCCGGAAGACCTGTCCGGCGGGCTTGTGTTTGCAAGGGATGCCGGGGAAGATGCCGGTACCTATGAAATTACCGCATCGGGCCTTTCAAGCCCCCGCTACGAAATTACCTACCTGCCCGGCACGCTGTTTATCAATCCGCTTATTATTTCTGTTGAAGCGCAGCCTGCATCAAAAATCTACGGCGATGCCGATCCGCCCCTTACGTTTGACTTTTCACCCGGTCTGATTGGTTCCGATACCTTCAGCGGGGAACTGCAGCGCGAAGCAGGGGAGGCCGCCAGCTCTTACCCCGTCGCACAGGGCAGCCTCAGCCTTTCCCCCAATTACACCATCAGTTTCAGCGGCAATATCTTCAGTATCAGCCCCGCGCCGCTACAGGTAAGCGTTGCGGATACCGTAAAAACCTACGGCGATGCTGACCCTGCCTATCAGCTGCTTTTTGAGGGATTCCGGTTTGAGGATGATGCTTCGGTGCTGAACGGGGAGCCTGAATTCAGCCGGGAGCCCGGCGAAGATACCGGCACCTACGCGGTTGTGGCTTCGGCCCTCAGCAGCCCCGATTACGAGCTGACCTTTCTGCCCGGGCAGCTCAGCATCATTCCGCTCGGTATCACGATTACGGCTGATGATGCTTTCAAACAGCTCGGCTTTGATGATCCGCCCCTTACCTTCAGTTTCTCACCCGACCTGATCGGTACCGACACCTTCAGCGGCAGCCTTGCACGTGAGGCCGGCGAAGCGGTTGGCGAATATGCCATCCTTCAGGGCAGCCTCAGCCTGAGCGACAACTACGAAACGGCATTCATCCCCGGTATTTTTGAAATACTGCCGGGCGGACTCGTGATACGGACCAACGCCTCCTCCAAAATCTTCGGGCAGGCCGATCCCGAATTCAGCGTGTCTTACATCGGTTTTGTGGGGGATGATGATGAAGACGTGCTCGAAGGTGAACTCACCTTTAGCAGGGCCGCCGGTGAAGATGTTGGTCAGTACCCCGTACTGCCTGCCGGACTGAGCAGCAGCGAATACGAAATTACCTTCTTGCCCGGAAACCTCAGCATTAGCCCGCTCGGTATTCTCGTTAGTCCCGACGAAAGCAGCAAAACCTACGGCGATCCCGATCCGGTATTTACCTTTACGGCAAGCCCCGCACTTATTGGTGATGATGCCTTCAGCGGGAGCCTGAGCCGCGAACCCGGCGAGCTGCCCGGCAGCTACGAAATCCTTCAGGGCAACCTCAGCCTGAGCCCAAACTATCAGATCAGCCTCGAAAGCACGTTTTTTGAAATTGAGCCGGCACCGCTGCAGGTAACGGCCAATCCGGCACAGAAAACCTATGGCGATGCAGATCCGGAATTCGGGGTCAGCATTACAGGCTTTGTTTTTGAGGATGATGCCTCCGTGCTCGAAGGTACGCTCAGTTTCAGTCGCGAATCCGGTGAGTCGGTCGGGGCATACGCCGTTTTACCGGCAGGCCTCAGCTCTTTTCGATATGAAATCAGTTTCCTCCCGGGCGTGCTTCAGATAAACCGGAAACCCATTGTGCTCACAGCTTTCGACAGCAGTAAAATTTACGGGGATGATGACCCGGAATTCACGTTTGTTGCGGAGCCGGATCTTATAGCAGGTGACAGCTTTAGCGGCCGGCTACTGCGCGAACCCGGTGAGCTAACCGGCGCCTATGTGATCGTTCAGGGTACCTTAACGCCCGGACCCAACTACCTTGTTGATTATGTCCCGGCGGGCTTCACCATTCTGCCACGCCCGCTTACCGTTCAGGCCCTTGATGCCGTAAAAACATACGGCGACCCCGACCCTGCTTTTGAAGCCGGATTCAGCGGCTTTGCTCCGGAGGAAGGTCCCGAAAACCTCAGCGGCACACTCAGTTTCAGCCGCGAAGCCGGAGAGGATGCGGGTGCCTATGCCGTAACGCCCGGCGGACTAAGCAGCGGTCAGTACGACATCAGCTTTGCTGACGGCAGCCTGCTTATCGAAACCCGCCTGATGCAGATTACGGCCGACAGCCTCACCAAAAAAGAAGGTCAGCCTGATCCTGAGCTTACCTACACTTTCACACCCGATCTTGTGCCCGGCGACAGCTTCAGCGGTTCGCTCAGCCGGGAACCCGGTGAAGCGCCCGGAAATTACGCCGTGCTTCAGGGAGACCTCGGCATTTCCGAAAATTATGAAATCTTCTTTACCCCGGGGAATCTCGAAATTGAAGCCCTGCTCCCTGCGCCGCTCCCGCTTGATCCTGTACCCGCAGATGAAGCCGTTGATGTGCCCTTTAGCACGGAAATATCGGTCGGCTTCAATCAGCCGGTAAGCGCGGCTGACCTGAGCGGTATTTTGTTTCAGACGGCTCAGGGGGATGATGCAGGCCTCGCAGGCATCACCCTTGAAAACAACCGCTTACAGCTTTTCCATGAGGGTCTGGCAAACTTCACCGAATATGTGGTCCTGATCCCTGATGGCGCTGTCCGCAATGCCGATGAAGCCGGTAATGAAGCCTTCAGCTGGAGCTTTCGCACCAAAGATACCGAGCCGCCCGTGCTTTCGGTAATTTTGCCGGAGGGCGCGGAAATCACAGAAGATCCGGAAACGGGCGGATTCCTGCTCAGCCTCACCATTGCGCAGGGGCAAAGCTTTGTTGCATGGCTCGCAGCCGATGAGCCGGTGAGCTGGTCGCTTGATGAAGCACCCGATACCCCCTTTGAAATTGACGAAGAGGGCATTCTTGTATTCCGGGAGCCGCCCGAAGCAGGGCTGTTTGCGGTTACCGTAATCGCGGCCGACGCAAGCGGAAATGAAACACGGCTGCTCGTACAGGCTGAAGCTGAGCAGCAGCTCTTCCTTGTTTCCCCCGAAATCCTGCCCGTTTGGGTCGAAAAACAAGCCGGTTTTTCGGTCGCTTTTGAAGCAGAAGGGGGCACCCCTCCTTACAGTTGGTCAGTCGCTGAGGGAAGCGATGCCCTGCCCGAAGGCCTCATCCTGAACAGCGCAACCGGCCTGCTGAGCGGAACCCCGCAGCTGCCCGGACTTTTCAGCCTCAGGCTTCAGCTCACCGATGCAGCCGGGCTTACGGTGTCCGAAACCTTCCTTTTGGAAATTGAGCCGGCCGAAATAAGCCTGTTTTTTCAGACACAGCCCGCACCCGCTTTCCTTGCAGGTGAATCTATGGGGCCAGTTTCCGTATCGGTGCGCAATCAGCGCGGCGTGCCGGCTGACTGGTTTATGCAGGCGGTGCAGCTCAGCCTGCTTGCGGACGGGGCAGAGCAGGATTTGCTGATCGGCAGCAGTAGTTCAGTTCCGGTAAACGGACTCGCTTTTTTTCCGGGCCTCACCGTTCAAGCCGCTGCATCGGGCTATCGGCTGCTTGCAGCAAGCGAAGGAAACATACCGGCTGATTTTGCCCAAAGTGCAGCTTTTCAGGTACTTGCACGGGAGCCGAATGCCATTCAGATTAATATCGCTGATGACGAACAGGATGCCCCCATACCAATGCGGCCATCCGTTTGGCACTCCGGTCATGGTCATGACCCTGACCATGATCAGCACAGCGGGATGCCCGTTCCGCTAAACGGCGGATCAGCAGGTAACCGGGTACCGCTGCGGGTTGAGCTTACGGATGTTTACGGAAACCCGGCTTCTTATCCCGATACAGAACTCAGCATCATATTGGTAAGCGATTCGGAAACAGGCGCTTTTTTTGAAAACGCCACCATCACTGAGCCCACAGCACAAACTGCTTTTCAGTCGCAGCAAAGCTTTGTGCGGGTCTATTATGAAGATCCTACGGATGGCAACGTTGAGCTTAGCGTGATTCCCGGATCACTTCCGGAAGATGATTTTCCGGAGCTTATACCCGGCTCGCAAACCCTGCGCATTGCCAGTATTCAGGGGCTCAAGGCGATACCCGCTCAGATACAAACAACGCCCGATGCTTTGAATCAGCTGGTTGTGCAGCTTGTTGACGGCAGCGGGCAGCCCGTATTTGCCCCCTGGCCCGGCGTGAGTGTCAGCCTCAGTTCAGGTCTGGAAAGCGGTACGTTCTGGGCCGATGCAGCCGGAACGCAGGCCCTCTCTTCTTTGCAAATTCTGCCTGCACGCACGCAAGGTAGCGTGTATTACCGCGCAGGCGGTTTAGGACCGCATGAGCTGCTGCTTTCGGCACTACCGCAGCTTCCGGTTCAGCTCACAGTACCGGTTGAAGGTATAACTGGCCCGCCTGATCCTCAGCAATCCCAAATTGTGCTGAACGACGGCTTCATCCAAACCGAAACCCTGCTCACGGTGAAACTGCTTGATGCCGGCGGGTATCTTGTTGAGGATGCGGAAGACCGGCTGTCGGCGGAAGTGGTGAGCGGTCCCAATGCCGGCTCGCCCTTCGCTGGCTTTGAGGAAGTTTCTCCCGGATTCTACCAGAGCAGCTACCTGCCGAAACAAACAGGAACGGATCAGGTTCGGCTTTTCCTGGATGAGGCCGATTTCACCGGGCTTGCCTATCCGAGTTTGGTGATGGCGCAGCAGCCCGCCCGGCTGGAGGCCGCATCCCCGAGCACGTTCAACGGCCTTATTCTGGCTGAAACAGAAAGCCCGCTGCGGGTGCGTTTGCTGGATGAAGATGATGAGCCGCTTCCCGGCTTTTCCGTCAGGTTTCGGGTGGTGAGCCGTCCCGGCTCCGGCGGAGCGGCCGGGGATTCCGTTTTCAGCGCTCAGGCAATTTCCGGGCCCGACGGTGTGGCAGAAACACGTTTCCGGGCGGGCTTCCGGGCCGGTACCTATGAAGTGGAAGCAAGCATCGGAACCCTGAGCCCGCTTACCTTTTCCGTGCTTGCAGAAAGCTGCCTGCTGCTGCAGCCCGATGACCTGAACGGCAACTGCGCGCCCTACGGGCTTGAATTACAGCCCTCAGAGCTGCAACCGCAGGCGGGCGATTCTGTTTTTGTGCAAAGCCGGCTGAAAGACCGTTACGGAAATGACGCAGCACTCGGCGGACTGATGATCAGCTGGGGCAGCAGCGGGGAGGGTTCCTTCCGCACCGCTTCCAGCCAAACAGACGAACAGGGGCGTGCGGAAAACGCATGGCTCCCCGAGCCGCTAACGGGAAGCAGGTTCAGGCTTTTTGCTGCTGCGGAACAAAATATTTCCGGCGAAAGCCCGCTGATTACCGTAACCGGAGCAAGGCTGCAATCCCTGAGCTTTATCATTGATGATGTTACAGAGGCCGGTCTGTTTTCTGAGGTCGTAACTTTCACCCTGCGCGACAGCCTGGGAAACGAAATCCTTGCACCTGAGCCGCTCGGTTTCCGGCTGCAGGCTGAAGGGGCCGAACGGTTTCAGGTCAGATCAGGGATGCATCCGCAGCAGCTCTTACCCTCACCCAACCGCCGGGTCCGTTTTGAAACCGGAAGCTCGCGCGCCTATGCGCAGATTTCCCAAACCAAAAGCGGTCTTTTTGAGGTTGAAGCAGTTCAGGTGCAGGGTCTTGCAGGGGTTGAGGCCGTCAGCGGTTCATGGCAGGTACAGGCCGGACCCGCAGCATTCATCAGCAGGGTATCGGATGAGCAGCTCAGCGGCATTGCCGGCAGTCCGATTGAAGAGCTGCCTGCCGCATCGGTAACGGACGAGTTCGGAAACCCCTCCCCGGGTCAGCCGGTCAGTTTCACCCTGCTGAGTGCACCGCCGGAATCAGGCGGCGTGATTGTAGGCCCACTGCCGGAAGCGGGTGCGCAGCAAAGTTCCCGCTTTCAGTACCGCGCCTTCACCGATGCACAGGGTACCGCTGCGGTGCCTTTTCGCTTTGGCCGCACCGCCGGCCTCTACGAGCTCGAGGCCCGTATTGACCCCGGCATGGGTGTGGTGTACCGGCTCACGGCAACGCCATCAGCGCTGACCCTGCACCAAAACTACCCGAACCCCTTCCGGACGCACACCCGGATTCCATACGAAATCCCTGAAACAACAGCCGTAACCCTTGAAATCTACGACCTGCTCGGTCGGCTCGTGCAGGTCCTCATTCGAAATGAACCCCATGAAGCCGGCCAATACGAGCACGAATGGACTGCCCGAAACCTCGCATCGGGCGTCTATTTCATCCGCCTCACAACCCAAACAGAACAGGGGAAACCCGGGCAGAAAGTCAGGCCGTTGATGTTGGTGAGGTGAAAAAGGAGGGACGGCAGACCGCCGACCGGGGACGGCGGAGTTGCTGTATCCCACTCTTCGTGCCCTTCGCGTTCATCCTTCGCGGTCTTCGCGGTAAATCTACCTTCATTGTTTAAACGCAAAGGGCACTAAGGTTTACGCGAAGGGCACTAAGAGAATGAGAATTGACCAAATATCACAAGCAACCCATCAACCGATAATTTCCCCGCCAAAAGCCAAAAGCCAAAAGCTAAAAGCTAAAAGCTAATTGCCAAAAGCCATCCCCCTTCACTGCTCATAATGCGTGGTGAGCGCCAGAAAGGCGAGGCCGAGCAGGTGCTGGGTTTGCCCGGTGCTGAGGGTGGAGAGCCAGGCCGCGAGGGGGGCTTCGGGCAGGGTAAAGGTTACCCCGTCGGCGTCGGGTTTGGCGAGGGCTTCAAAGTTTCGGGCGTCAGTTTCGGCGCCTTCATAAAGATCTTTGTTTTTGCCGAGCTGCTGCTGAAAGGTGGGGTAGTCGGTTTCCGCACACATCATCTTTAAAAAGGTGGCGAGCTGATCTTCATCCGGATCAAAGTTCAGGATGAAATTCACGAAAACCTGCACCATCATCAAACGGTGTTCGGGTGAAGCCTGAATGAGCATGGGGCTGAAATCTTCAATGTTTTCGAGGCCTTCCATCCCGAACTCCTGACGCATGCTCAGGTCAAGGAAAAAGGGCGCCGTAAGCTCCTCTTTGGCCGTCACCCGGAAATGCATGTTCCCGTTGGCGTTGTTCATGTGCAGCAGAAAATGGTTTTTATAGCGGAAAAGGTCGTAGCTGCCGCCGGCTTCGCCTTTGCTGTTCATCCCGAACTGAATACGGGCGATATAGTCGCCGATGCCCAGTTCGCTGAAGTTTTCGAACTGCTTCATTTCATCTTTATTCACCAGGCTCGCCAGCTCATACACCTCATCGGTGCTGAGCCCAACTTCCTTTCCGAGCTTGATCTGCTCCAGAAATGAGGTCCGGTAATTATTGAGGGAATAAAGCTGTATGACGTTGTCTGAATCAATTTTGCTGTTTAAATCCCGCTCGGCTTCATGGTGCTGCCGCATGAGCTGATCGAGGAAAAACTCGATGACCTGCACTTTTAAGTCTTTCATAAGTATCGGGATGCAATTGGTTATGAGTGTTTGTCAGTTGGTTGATCTGGGGTTTTGTTAAAAATGGTTATCCCCGAATAGTTCTGCGGTGCTCTGAAGCACGTTTAGTATTTTAATTCTCTCAAACGATATCGACTACTTAAACAAGCGCTTTCCGGCAAAAAACGTTTACCCGTTTTGAGATTCATTTTTGCCGGTACACCCAAAACGTACAAATTAATAATGACAAAGTTTATGAAGAGTTTAGCGTACATCAGCCTGGTGATGTTATTCACCGGCTGCAGCCTGTTTGCGCAGGTGAGCCCGACCGCGTGGTCTCCGGAGGAGGGGGCAAAGTGGGACGTGAGCGGGGAGCAGTGGAGTAACTGGCCCACCAAGGAAATCAGCTACACCACCACCACCGGCACCTGGATGAACCTGGATGTGAGCCCCGACGGGCGCCACATTGTGTTCGACATGCTCGGCAATATCTACAAAATTCCGTTCGAAGGCGGCACCGCTACAACGCTGCGCACGGGCCATCCGTATGAGCTGCAGCCGCGCTTCAGCCCCGACGGCACCCATATTTCCTTCACCAGCGATGCCGGTGGCGGCGACAACATCTGGGTGATGCGTACCGACGGCTCACAGGCCCGGCAAATCACCAGTGAAGATTTCCGCCTGCTCAACAACGCAAGCTGGTCGCCCGACGGCAACTTCCTGATTGCCCGCAAGCACTTTACGTCAACCCGTTCGCTCGGGGCCGGCGAGCTGTGGATGTACCACATTACCGGCGGCTCGGGCATGCAGCTGGTCGCCCGCATGAACGATCAGCAGGATCTGGGGCAGCCTTTTGTTTCCCCCTGCGGCCGCTACGTGTATTACAGTCAGGATGTGTACCCCGGCGGATTTTTCCAGTACAACAAAGACCCCAACAGTCAGATTTATGTGATCAACCGCTACGACCGCGAAACCGGCCAAACCGAGCGCATCACCGGCGGACCCGGCGGCGCGATGACCCCGACCATTTCGCCCGATGGCAGCATGCTTGCCTTTGTGCGCCGGGTGCGTACCCAAAGCGTGCTGTTTGTGCGCGAGCTGGAAAGCGGCCGGGAGTTTCCGGTATTCGACGGCCTCAGCCGCGATCAGCAGGAAGCATGGGCGATTTTTGGTCCCTACACCAACATGGCCTGGACACCCGACAGCCGCGAAATCGTGTTCTGGGCTCAGGGCGGCATCCATCGTGCAAATGTGGAATCGCTGGAAGTCACCCAAATCCCGTTTGAAGTAAGCGCGACGCATCAGGTTGCCGAAGCCCTGCACCTGAACTTCGATCCCGCGCCGGATACCTTCACTTCCCGTGCCATTCGCCATGCCGTTACCTCGCCCGACGGCCGCTTGCTGGTGTTCAACGCCGCCGGCTACCTCTGGAAGAAAGAGCTCCCCAACGGTACGCCGCAGCGCCTCACAAGCGGCAGCTCCTTAGAGTTCGAGCCTTCTTTCTCGCCCGACGGCCGTCATCTTGTGTACGTCACCTGGTCAGATGAATATATGGGCACCATTCAGCGGCTTGACCTCACTACCCCCGGTGCGCAGCCGCAGCGCCTCACAGAGCAGAAGGGCATCTTCCGGGAGCCCCGCTTTTCGCCCGACGGCAGCACCCTCGTTTTCCGCCGGGAAAGCGGCAACAACCATCAGGGGCACGCCTTCACCCTGCATCCCGGCATTTACACCATGCCGGCAGCAGGAGGGGAGAAGCGCTTCATCCGCCGCGGCGGTTCCGAAGCGAGCTTCAGCGCCGACGGCGAACGGATTTTCTTCCTCGGCGGCGCCTACCTCAACCGCGCCTATCAGAGCGTGAACCTGCACGGGCACGACGAGCGCACGCACTTCCGTTCTACCCATGCCAATCATTTTGTGCCCAGCCCCGACAATCAGTGGGTGGCCTTTAACGAGCTCTTCAAGGTGTACATCGCACCCATGCCGCAATCGGGCCGGGAGCTGAACCTGCACGCCAACACCCGCGCCATACCCGTAACGCAGGTCGCTGCCGATGCCGGCATAAGCCTGCACTGGAGCGGCGACAGCGAGCGCCTGCACTGGACCCTCGGCGATGAGTACTTCACCGTGGAGCTGAACGAAGCCTTCGAATTCCTCAGCGGCAGCCGCTCTGATGCTCTCCCGCTGGGTGAAAATCAGGGGATGCGCATCGGGCTCGAGCTCACCGCCGATGTTCCCGAAGGCCGCGTAGCCATCACCAACGCCCGTATTTTAACGATGGATGATGACAGCACCGTGATCGAAAACGGCACCATCCTGATTCAGGGCAACCGCATTGTGGCGCTTGGCGCGGCAAACGAAGTGCGGATTCCGGCCGCAGCCGATGTTTTTGTGATTGATGCCGAGGGCAAAACTGTAATGCCCGGCATGGTGGATGCACACGCGCACATCGGCAATTTCCGGCACGGACTGAGTCCGCAGCAGCAGTGGGAGTACTTCACCAACCTCGGCTTCGGGGTTACGACCGTTCACGACCCCTCATCCAACTCGGAGATGATTTTCTCTCAGGCCGAAATGGTACGCGCGGGCCACATGGTGGGTCCCCGCATTTTCTCAACCGGCCGCATCCTCTACGGCGCGGAAGGCGATTTCAAAGCCGTGGTCAACACCCTCGACGATGCCCGCTCGGCCGTGCGCCGTACCGCTGCCTTCGGCGCACTCTCGGTGAAAAGCTACAATCAGCCGCGCCGCGATCAGCGGCAGATGGTGATGCAGGCTGCCCGCGAGCAGAACATACTCGTTGTGCCTGAGGGCGGTTCAACCTTCACCCACAACATGAGCATGATTGTGGACGGACATACCGGCATTGAGCACAACATCCCGATTTACCCTGTGTATGATGATGTGCTCTCACTCTGGAGCAATACCAATGTGGGCTACACCCCGACCCTCGTGGTGAACTACGGCAGCGTGAGCGGCGAATTTTACTGGTATCAGCACACCAATGTGTGGGAAAATGAGCGCCTGCTCAGCTTCATGCCGCGGGGCATTATCGACAGCCGCTCGCGCCACCGCACCATGATCCCCTACGAAGAGTACGTGGCCGGTCACTTTCAGAGTGCGGCCCTCGCCAAGCAGCTCTACGACGCCGGCATTCTGGTGAACATCGGCGGACACGGTCAGGTGCAGGGTCTGGCGGCACACTGGGAGATGTGGATGTTCGAACAGGGCGGCATGAGCCCGATGGAGGCCCTGCGCTCAGCCACCATCAACCCGGCCCGCTATATCGGCATGGGTCAGCACATCGGCTCCCTCGAAGCCGGCAAGCTCGCAGACATCATTATAATTGACGGAAATCCCCTCGAAGACCTGCGCGTGAGCGAGCGGGTTACCCACACCATCCTCAACGGACGGGTGTATGATGCGGCAACCCTCAACGAAATCGGCAACCGGGAGCAGCAGCGCCTGCCGTTCTGGTGGGAGCGCGACGGCTACGATGCCCGCTTCGACTGGCACGCCGTAACCGAAGCCGACGGCCGCGCGCAGTGTACCTGCGGCGCCGGCGCGGCCCATCCGTGACCCCTGCCGCGTAAGGATTTAGCACTTTTAATACCTAAAAAAGGGCAGCCTGCTTCAGCGGGCTGCCTTTTTTGCATTGGGGAGGAGGGGGATTATTCGGGCTTAATGATGAAACGAAAGAAACAGGGGTTCGGTTTGAAGGGCTGTAATTGCAACAACAGTACCCATTTTGAGATAGATATGTACGAAACAAATTCTGATTTTGACCGGGAATACCACATGGACCATAACGAGATGCCCAAACAAAGGCATAACGAGCACGCAGGAAATATTCCCGACGGTAACTTAACCAAACAGAAACAACAGCATAGCGCGTGCTGCCGTACGGGCAGGTCTTACGAATTGTCATGCAGCATCCTCTCCCTTTCATTCCTGGAGCAGGAACCCGACCTGTACTCCCTCGACGACCTTAAAGAGCGGTACTGAGATATGTTTAAAGGCGACGTTGTGCTGATACCGCTTTCTTACCCGAACCGGTCGGATGATAAGATGAAACTGGTGCCGGCGCTTATTTTAAGTGAAGATGAGGGTGCGGCAACCGTAGCCTTCATTAGCACCAAAACCGAAGAACAGGAAGCCTGCGATCTGATTCTGCATCCCAAAAAAGGCAACGGCCTGCACGCAAGATCGGTCGTTCGTCTCAACAAAATTATAACGATAGAAAAATCCTTCATTCTCGGCCGTTTGGGCACCCTCTCCACCCGCGAAATGCGCGAACTCAACCTCCGCCTGCTCGAACTCTTCGATCTGAATTACTGATTTACACTGTGTTGATAGCAGGCTGATTTAGCGGGGATGCCCGGATTTTTGCGGATTTATTTATGGGATTGACCGGCGAAGGCAGACGGAAGACGGCAGAACGCAGAAGGTAGAAAAATGCAGGGTTCGAATTTTGTAAAAGGCCTCGGTTGATGCGTTTCGAGACCTAAATACGCTCATAAACGAATTATAGCCACGGAACCCGCCTTGCCACGGAAGCGCCCCGGCTGGGGCGCAAGCTTTGTAGCGCCCGAAGCCGCCCCACCTCACCAACCCCGGCGCGGCCCGCCGCGCCGGGTGCGTTTATATTTGCCCCATGCCAGGTTCTCGCTAATTCTTCATATACCGGCACCCTTAGCCGTCAAATGCCGTGTGAGGCTAAATTTCCCGTAGGGAAATCACATGGGTAGAAAAAAACGCACCCCAAAAAATATCCGTGTGCCGTAGGTACACCATATGCCATCCGGAACAAGAACAGCTACAGAGTAATGTGAGGCTTACGAGATTGCCCGGCCACATGCACCACCAGCAGCGGCGGCTCCGCCGGTCGCATCACAGCTTAGCTGCTCCGCTAAATTGTGGAGGGGCGATTTTTCTACCCATATGGCTTCCCTGACGGGAAGCGGCGACCTGTGTGGCGAAAACAAACATCAAATGACATGCGGGTTTGGCCGGGTTAGCGTGAATTTATTATCGCGTGAGCCCTGACCATTTTTCCCAAAACCCGCGGTTGTTTCGATCACCGGCTCCGGCAGGAGCCAAAGCTTTATAGCATCCGCACTTTGGGTGCCCTGCATCTCAAACAGCGGCAAAGTGAAGCTGGTAGGTCCCGGATAACGCCACAGGTTTTGGTGGCAGTTTAAAGGCACCAAACGGGCGTTTCCGGGATGACGGGGTTGGTGGTAAACGGCTTATGGGGCCAGACCTGACAGGTTTTCAAAATCTGTCAGGTCTTTGCAGC
>JAFIET010000175.1 GCA_020832405.1 Balneolales bacterium | reverse complement strand
CCAGGAGACGGGGTCCCCGATGCGGATGGCGGTGGCGCGGGTTTCGGGTCGGGCGACGGGTTCCCAGGGGTGTCCGTCGCGGCGGTGTCTGGCGAGGGGGTTTGCGCCGGCGGCCTGGATGACGGCCATTCGCGGGAGGCGGTCGATGAGGCCTGCGGCGTGGAGTTCGCGCAGTCCCTTGGCGATGGCGGTGCTGTTGCCGAGGTTGCCGCCGGGGACGACGATCCAGTCGGGGACGTGCCAGTCGCGCTGTTCGAGGAGTTCGAAGGCGATGGCCTTCTGTCCCTCGATGCGGAAGGGGTTGACGGAGTTGAGCAGGGCGATGCCGAGTTCGGCGGAGAGGGCGCGGACTTCGCGGAGGGCGTCGTCGAAGGAGCCGTCGATGCGCAGGGTGCGTGCGCCGTAGGCGAGGGCCTGGGAGAGCTTTCCGAAGGCGACCTTTCCGGAGGGGATGAGGACGATGGCTTCCATGTCGGCGCGGGCGGCGTAGGCGGCCATGGAGGCGGAGGTGTTTCCGGTGGAGGCGCAGGCGACGCGGGTGAAGCCTGCGGCCTTGGCCATGGTGATGGCGCAGGTCATGCCCCGGTCCTTGAAGGAGCCGGTGGGGTTCTCGCCTTCGTGCTTGAGGGCGAGGCGCGCAACACCGAGGCACTCGGCGAGGCGGGGGACGTCGTAGAGGTTGGTGTTGCCCTCGGGCATGGTGACGATGTCCCGGGGCTCGACGGGGAGGATCCACTCGCGAAAGCGCCAGACGCCGCTGCGGTCGGGGCCATCCCAGGAGGCGCGGCGCCGGGCGAGGGTGTCGCGCGAGAGCGTCGCGGCGGCGCCGTGCTCGACCTCGAGCAGCCCGCCGCAGGCGGTGCACTGGAGCGCGGCGGGGTCGAGGTCGGCGGGGGTGCCGCAGGAGATGCACTGCAGGTGGGGCATGGGACGGGTCCTTCGGGGCGTGACGTTCCCCCCATCGCGCACGGCGCGAGGGATGGGGGGAGTCTGACGCATCCGCGGACGGGATGCCAGTCCGGACCGGCTGCCCGGCCGCCGCGGCCTGCAACGTGCTCGTCCTGCTCGAGGTCCAGCACGAGCCCATGGCATCGATGCCGCTTCGGGTTCTGGAGTACGTCAGCCTCGCGATGTCGCGCTCCTTCCGGAAGCACGGGGTCGTGATTCCGGTGCTGCCCGTGGTGCTCTACACCGGTGTGCGCCCCTGGCGCATGGCCCGCTCCGTCCGGCCGCTCATCCAACGGCCGGAGCTGATCGGCCCCCGCTTCACGCCGGACCTGTCGTTCGTCCTCCTGGAGATGGGGAGCCTGCCGCTGCCTCCGGTCGAGGACGCCGACGCGCTCAACCTCGCCACGGAGCTGGTGCGGGTGTGCACCCGGGTACCCCTCGCCGAGTTGGCACCGGCGCTTCGAAGGCTTATGGAGGTGGCGGAGGCTCGCGGCGAGCTGCGCGCAGCGGACGCCATGGCCTCCCGACTCGCACTCACCCTCGCACGCCGGCACGGACAGCGGCCCATGGGCAGGAAGGTGGACAACATGAAGGCCCTCATTCGCCAGACCGACGAATGGCTCTACCAGCCCGGCTTCGATGACCTCGAGAAGATGGTCGAGGAAGAGCGTGCGCTCCGGATGCTCGAGCAGCGAAAGCGCCACGAGGAGCAGCGAAAGCTGCACGAGGAGCAGCGAAAGCGCCACGAGGAGCAGCGAAAGCTGCACGAGGAGCAGCGAAAGC
>JAFIET010000176.1 GCA_020832405.1 Balneolales bacterium | reverse complement strand
AGCGAGAATTGCCCAATAGCTAAACTTACCCAAAAGCAGTTTATGAATAGCACAATTCTTAACATTTTCAAAATTTACGCAAAGAAACGACTATTTGTTCAGAACTTTAAATGTAGTTCATTAATTATGTATTAAATGTATCGCAAGATTCAATGAATACCTCCTTATTCTTCTTAAAAGATAATTTTTTTAGTAGATTTAGAATCAAAATTAAAAGCTTTGCTGCTATGTTTTCTGTGTTTAAAAGTCTAAGCGATAGC
The DNA here is from genome assembly GCA_020832405.1 of Balneolales bacterium. Taxonomy (GTDB): domain Bacteria; phylum Bacteroidota; class Rhodothermia; order Balneolales; family Cyclonatronaceae; genus Cyclonatronum. The sequence goes on along the minus strand of JAFIET010000176.1, from coordinate 1,472 downwards.
AATCTTGTTTCTGATACTGGAGAGCAACACGCTGGTTACGAGTACGATAACGAGGGTTGTTTCCGGTTTCTTACAAATGCGGCAGTGCGATTTTTTGGGTTTAAAGCTGCAATTTTCACGTCTTACGATAATGGAAAAGAGTATGTTTTATCTGATTATGGTTTAAATGAGGAGGCTAAAGAAGTTTTATTTCAATCATGTGTTCAGCTTTCTCAAGAAACGTCAGAAAGTATTTCCTTCCTTACGGCACCTATATCTAATAAATTAAAAGATTTAAAACTAGAGTTTATAGACAACGATCGGGGTTTCTTTGTCTGTCAATTAAAATTGAAAGATAAACAAGGTCAGTATTTTGGTAATTTATTTCTGATAGACCACGCAAGTAGAAAATTGAGTGCGCTGAAAAAACAAGATTTAGCGTTAATGGCTGATCAAGCCGTTCGATTGATTAAAGAGCGAACCTCCACTAAGAACCTAACTTTGTTAAATAATCGTTTACAGGCAAACATAAAATTATTGGAACAAATTCAACAATCGAATAAAATAGGTTATTGGTGTTTAGAAATAGCTTCAGGAAAAACGGAGTGGTCGGATTTGATTTATGATATTTACGAAGTAGATCGAGATTTTGTCTCCAATAAGGAGAATGGATTATCATTTTACCACCCTGAATATGTCTCTACTGTAGCAGGCGCGATAGATAGATGTATTTCAACGAATGAACCTTTTGATATACAATGCTTACTAATTACAGCTAAGGGTAATCAAAAATGGGTAAGGAGTGCGGGCTTCAAAAACAATAATTTAATATATGGTAGTTTTCAAGATATTTCCGATATAAAAGTAAATGAGCTAAAGTTTGAGGGCATTTTTAATACCTCAGCTTCTTTGATTTGGTTTCTCGATTTAGCAGGTTTAGTTTTAGATTTGAACGCCACTTCCACCATAATTATTGGAGGGCAAAAAGAAAGTGTTCGCGGAAAAGCGCTGTGGGATTGTCCGTGCTTCTCCAACATTAATACCATCGTATTAAAAAATATGCTTGCTGAAGTGCTTAATGGTAGAGAAGTAAACTGTGAATTAGAGATTACAACTGAAGATAACCAATTATTTCCAGTAATATTTTCACTTCGCCCTATTCTAAATCAGAGTAAGGCGATTGCTTATGTGCTAGCCGAGGCCAGACCAATAAAAGAATTAGCAGAGAAAACGAAACGCTATGAAGCGATTATTCAAGGCGCAAATGTTGGGACTTGGGAATGGAACATTCAAACAGGCGAAGTACTAATTAATAATAATTGGGCTAAAATAATTGGCTATGAATTAGAAGAGCTAATACCCATGTCTATTGAAAAATGGCGAAGTTTGATTCATCCAGAAGACTTGCCATTTGTGGAGCGTGAGTTAGTCGGTGTAAATTGGAAATCGAACAACTTTTTTGCAATCCAAATGCGCATTAAACACAAGTTGGG